>JBNMQC010000148.1:0-6001 GCA_051277445.1 Bermanella sp.
CACAAACACCCTTTGGCGTTCTGCCCACACCATAGGGGGGAAAAATCCCCCAAGCCGTTTGCCTCGTTTACTTTTCGCAACGCCGTCATGGCATCACTGGCATGGGGAAACACAGGGGCCGTGTCATTCCATGGGCCCAGTTCGCTGATGGCTCGATTCACAATCCCCCTTGCCGCGCGCCCAGAAAACACATTAGTGATCTGAGTATGTTGAGCGCCGGGGGCCTGCAGCGCTTGTCGATGTACGACACTGGTGGTGGCTTCATCACATAACAAATACGCCGTGCCCACTTGCACCGCACTGGCGCCTGCGTTCATGGCCTGCTTAACGGTTTGAGCATCGACAATGCCCCCTGCCGCAATGACTGGCGTGCTCACCACCTTGGTTATAGCTTGCACCAAGTCAAGGGTCGTCAGCTGGCCGCTTAAGTCGGGGTTTAAAAAATGCCCCCGATGGCCTCCTGCTTCTAACCCTTGTGCAATGATGGCATCGGCTCCGTGCTGGGCCAACCACATCGCCTCTTCTACCGTGGTGGCGGTTGACCACACCTGCCCACCCCATTGCTGGATGGGCGTCATCAGGGTTTTATCGGGCAAACCAAAATGAAAACTCACCACCTTGGGTTTAAACGGTGCAATGGCATCTAACATGGCTTGATTAAACGCCTGACGTTTAGGCCCTGCAGCAAGTTGTTTTGGGTCCAGTCCAAACTCATGAAAATACGGGCTAAGTGTGGTCAACCATGCTTGTTCCGCCTCAGGGGTTAAAGGCACGGCTTCGTGGGCAAAAAAGTTCAGGTTATACGCGTGCTCGGTTAACTTGGTTAAACGGGACATCGCCCCTTTAAGGCCATCTAAGCTCAACATGGCGCAAGGCAGCGAACCTAATCCGCCGGCATTACTCACCGCCGCCGCAAGGCGTTCATCTTGTGCACCTGCCATAGGGGCTTGAATCAAACGAAACGTGAAATCAGCTTTCATACTTTGGCCCAACTTGACTAAACAATAATTTAAAACCCAGTACAACTGTATCGGTTTAATTCCACCTTCGACAATAACACTGACTTATAGTGACAATCACACCATCTAATTAAGCCAAGCATCGACTAATCATTTCCCTTTGCGACGCCAAGCGTTAGCCTATTTGCTATACAAAAATAATAAAAAAGAATGATACGTTGGTTTCATGTCGAATCGAGTCGCTTCATACATCAGCCTAAACACCCCGGGCCTCATTCATCAAAGCATGCAAGAACACGGCGTGCCCATGACGAACATTAAACCCCTGATCAAGATGTTGGTCAGCCAAGGAGTGCAGCTTGATGCATTACTCAATGGCACCGGTATCACACTAAAAGACTTCACCGTATTTAATCACGCCGTGATCTTTGAGCAATACAGGCGCTTATTAATCAACGCCCGAACACTCTGTAAAGACACCAGTTACGCACTGAAACTGGGAGAACAGTTTTTTATTAATCACGATGGAGTACTGGCTTGTCGCGTAATGAGCAGTGACAACACAGCCCAAGCCATGAATTTATTAGATACCTACCAAAGTTTATTCACGCAACTTTTGCAGTTTGAATTCCATACCGATGAAACCCACGGCGTGTTTATCGCCGAAGAAAAAATCCCCCTAGGGGAAATTCTGCCGCATTTTATTGAGTTTTCGTTTTCAGCATTATTTTGTTTGGGGCGTTTTTGTTTAGGCCGATCAAACATGGCCATAGAACTGGAGTTTGCTTACCCCTGCCCGGGCGATGCTCATTTATTTCAGGCATTTTTTCAAAACACAGTGCGCTTTAATTGCAAACACAATCGGGTAATCATTCCGCTGAAAACATTAAAGCAATCGATTATTTTTTCCAATGCCCTAAGTGCCCATGAAAACGAAATCCTGTGTCAAAGTCATCAACGTCAAGTACAATCTGAAGAATTGCTAATCAAAAAAGTCAAACACACTATACGTAATATGCCCTTTACCCAGGTATCGCTCGAACACTTGGGGCAAACCCTTCACATGAGCCCGCGCAGTCTGCGCCGTCACTTACACGCCCACGGGGTTAACTACAAAACCTTGTTAGAAAACGAACGTAAACGTCTTGCTTTGAAGCGTATTGAGTCGGGAGAGCAATCGTTAGATGACATTGCCCATGAGCTGGGATACCTCAATGCCTCAAGTTTTAGTCGTGCGTTTAAACGCTGGTTTGGTAAAGCCCCTGTGCACTATAAACAACAAGAAAAACAACAAGACACACACACCCGCTCTGCACAGGCGTAGGCATAAATGGCCAGATGTGGGATTTGGCCACCAGTGTATTAACACTTGTCCGTTTCAGTCATGGCCAGTTATGCGAAGCGGTCTACTATTGAAACACGCTACTTTAATGAAGCATGTACTTCATTGGCTTAGCAAAAGGAAGCAATAAAAAAGGATTGATAATAATAATTGAAACGCAGGCAACGTACCTGTGAAGGGCCCCAAACATGAAAAAACAAATCAAGCAGTTAACACGTTCCGTGCTAACCATCACCACGCTACTTGGCAGTATTGCATTTAGCCAAAGCACACTGGCAGAAAACTGTTACATCATGGTTCATGGCCATGGCACCGACGGCAGCGTAAAAAGCAGCAACAACCAACCAGCATTGGATTACTGGCGCAGCTCTCACTTCAGCCAATACAACGGCGCGGATTTTTTAGCACACCTGCTTGGCCCTAATGACAACTACGGCATTGTTGGTTACAACTCAACAGACGAAGCCGGTTACCCATACTGGCGTGACGAAACCGCCGGTGAAATTGCCCGTCAAATTACGGCCATCAAACAAGGCAATGGTGATGGCTATGTGCATGATCAAGCGGGCACGCAGTGCAACAGCAACGATGATTTCTGGGTGGTGAGCCACAGCCAGGGTTCACAGCAAATGACCTTTATCTCGGGTAATGCCATTTCTGGCTCACCGTATTACAACACCGCATTTAATGCTAACGGTTCAGCTGTTAGTGTTGATTACAAAAATGCCATGAGCGGCATTCTAGGTGTGTTCACAACCGGTGGTGCCATCAGTGGTACAGAAGGCGCTGACCGTGTGTGTAATGGCAACTGGTTAGATTCACTCATCAACGCCGCATTCCTAGGTAAAGACTGCAACGACAGCGTGAAGTGGATGCAAACCAACGACGCCTACCTTGCCCGCAACCTAATCGGCACCAACCTAGCCGCGCCCATGTATGTGATGGGTGGTTACAAAAGCTTCCCAGGTATTGAAGGCGCATCGGCGGGTTTCTTAAACGGTGAAGACGATGGTTACATCAACCTAGCGTCTCAAATGAGCTGCGCTGGTTCACCTAAGCGTAGCCTTTGGGATGACTTAAACGAATACAAAACCTTCTTTGGTATTGCCTATGGCAGCCCTAAATTCCGTTGCAACAACGCCAATAAAGGCACCCCACGTACTTACAACATGGCCAGTGTTTACACCGACCATGATGCAGAACGTAACGGCGGCATCAGCTACCCTGACTACACCAATATCGAAAACGGTTTAAGCTGTGGTAATGGCCGTAACATGGCAGCCCGTATTGGTATTTGTACCGAACTGTAATCACTAAACGCCTCCTATCTTCATGGTAGGAGGCGGCATTTTTAACGATTCATGTGAGCCAACATCATGCCAAAAATAATAATAACGCTGGCCATATCGGCTGTGCTTATCACCGCGTATTTTGTCAAAAACGACATCAGCTTAATTGAAAGTCATACGCCAGTTAAATCACTCACTGCTGATGCAGTTGCGCCGACAAACTATCTTAAAAATATTACTACTCAAACCGTTGCCTCAGCCAAACCAACATCCCAGGCACCGAAATCTGAGGCAAGATCCATTGCCGACACCATTGCTCGATTTAAAGCAAACCAAGATCGCACTCAGCTAAAAGACAGCCTCATTAATGATCACGAAAATTTTAAACGCTATCCAGAAGGCAATGCCGCCATTGCCGATGCAAAACGCGACCCCGTCTTGCAACGTTACGAGGTAGACGAGCGCACCACCATGAATGAAGACAAAAGCACAGGCTTAACCATTTGGAGCGACAAGAAATTTTATTTAAAAGACGAAACCGTTAATATTTATGCCTTCATCCAAAATAATGAAGGGAAAAAGTTAGCCGTAAATTTAACGGCGAATCTACTTGGCACAAACCAGCAAAAGATAACACCTCTTACATTTGATAACGCAGGTAATAATCTTTACCAAGCCAGAATCCCCCTTGCGCAGCTCTCCTCTTCTCAAATAACCGCAGGAATTTACAAAGTACTGATCAACAATACAGAATATAAGATCACAGATGCTCTCACTTTTACACTGACACAACCCGATATTGAGTTAACTGGTGAGTATAAAGACAGCATTGATAATGAAGGCCGATTGATCATTCAAGCACAGGTACTGGCCAGCACGAGTAGCCAGTATTACATACAAGCGTCTCTTTATAGCGGCACTCAGGTGCCCATTGGCGTGACCCAGTCATCCACTCAGCTCAATCCAGGCTTGCATTGGCTGCCATTAAGTTTTTCCGGACAAATGATCAAGGATGCGGGGGAAAGTGGGCCCTATGTTCTAAAAAATGTCTCTTTGGCTAAAGTGATCATGCCCATGATGCGAGCACCACTCATACAACCAGGATTTATTACCGACTCCTATGCGTTAGATGAGTTCAACCGCTAACGCGAACTTGGTGAATGCACAAATAGGTATTCACCAAGTATCTCATTCAACACCACTAATCTTTTTTGTGCTCTTCTTCATGTAAGACAAACATAACCAATTTATGCACCAGTGGTGAAATAACAAATATAGTGGGGAATGCCACCACAAAAGCAAAACTCCAAGCCTTTAACCATATACTGACAATGTTCTCGACAAAGCCCACATTAAACAAGCTAATAACAAACGACATAATGCAAGACATCATCAATGCCATAAAAAATGAAAAAACAATTTTGTGATATTTACGTGAAATCATAAAATACTCTAAAGGTGAATCAAGGATGTTACTAGGCTGTACTGGCCCAATCTCAACGGGACATCATGACTAAAAATGTCAGACATATTAGCCGTACATTTGTTCCAAAGAATACCATCACTTAGCAATTTCATCATTCCCCCTGTTTTAATTACCGTCTTACATTCACGTTAATTCCAAACCACATGAAATCCAGACCCTTTGTACTTAGTCTCAATATAACAATTGTCGCTGCGTGTCTAAAAATCAAACAAACGCCAATATATTATCGTTGCGTCATACGGTGAACTGTTTTAGCGTATGCCTTCAATAATAAAAACGTAAAATGCTTAGATTGATACTCATATGTTTTGCGTAATCACCATGAGCCATCAGAAAATGAAACGCAATATGACGATTCAATCTTTGTCGGACAAAGCTCTATCAACCATACTGATTAATAAGCACACCTAACAATGCTATGTCGAGGAGAGTTTACATCAAGCATAATGATGCTATCCAGAACTCAAAAACAGAGAATGAAGAGCGCCTAGAGCTCGTCATCACAGCAACCGGTGTGGGTATCTGGGACTGGATGGTTCAAACAGGGGAACTGTCATTCAATCAACGCTGGGCCGAAATCATTGGCTATGAGGTTGATGAGCTTCAGCCTCTAAAGTTTGACACCTGGGCCAACAATCTTCATCCAAATGATCTTCGCGCTGCCCAAGACTTACTTGAGAAGCATTGGCGTGGTGAACTCGCCTTGTATCAAATAGAAGCCAGAATGAAACACAAACAGGGCCATTATGTTTGGGTTCTGGCATCCGGTAAGGTTGTTGAATGGCACAGCGACGGCAAACCCAAGCGAATGCTTGGTACTCACCTAGATATAACAGAACGAAAACAACGAGAGCATGAGCTTATCATCGCTACCGAACTTCTTAACCAATCACAGCAAGTAGCGAAAGTGGGCGGCTGGGAGCTT
>JBNMQC010000149.1:0-5881 GCA_051277445.1 Bermanella sp.
CACGACCGGCTTTTTCAGCCGCCTCGATGGTGAAATCCCCTTCCCCTTGAGACGTCCAAAGCACCGCCTCTTTCGTGTCACTCGCCGCGCGACGGGTCAGTACTTCTACTTTATCAGCCACGATGAACGAGCTATAAAAGCCCACACCAAACTGACCAATTAGGTGCGCGTCTTTTTTCTCATCACCCGACAGCTTTTGTAAAAACGCCGACGTACCCGATTTTGCGATGGTGCCAAGGTTCTCGATCACTTCATCACGGTTCATACCAATGCCGTTATCTGAAATGGTTACCGTATTGGCTTCGCTATCGAACTCAATGCTGACTTTGATCTCAGGATCGTTTTCGAACAAGCTATCGTTGTTTAGCGCTTCAAAACGCAGCTTATCGCATGCATCCGAGGCGTTAGAAATTAACTCACGTAGAAATATCTCTTTGTTGGAATATAGAGAGTGAATCATTAGGTGAAGCATTTGCTTCACTTCGGTTTGAAAGCCTAAGGTTTCTTTTTGAGCTGTAGTCATAAGACCCTCACTGTCCTTTTAAAAAAACGCTGAGCAACCTATATATGGGCGGGGATTTTTAATTCAAGGGGATTTTTTTAATCAAATACACAAACAGGCGCAATAGCGGTAACCAAGGTGTTTTAGGGGCAGACGCGGTTCACCCGCAGGAGCGGGTTCATAGGGTTAGGCAGTAAGGGACCCGCGAGCGCGGGTTCTTGGCGTTGGCAGGTTTAAGGTGCCAGCAAAAAGTGCGCACGGGCCGTGGCCACTGCTTCTTCACGCTTGGTTTGCCACGCATTAATAATCACATTGGCCACCCGCGAGCCTTGGCGAATCACTTGGCACTCGGCAAAAGTGTCGCGACCACCGCGCACCGCGCGCAGGTAATCCAGCGAGAAGTCCACAATCTTCGGCATGGCTGGGGTATCGAGCATCATTAATAAATGCAGCGCCGCCGACATCTCCATAAACCCGCCCACAACCCCGCCGTGCACCGCCGGTAGAATGGGGTTACCAATGTTGCTTGGGTTATCGGGTAGCTTAAAGATCACATCATTGCCAAAGCGCTCAAAATCAATGCCAATCAGCTGCGCATAAGGAATGGCATTCACCACCGGCTTATAGTCGCCGCCTTCGTGGGCCGCTTGTAACAGTGTTTCAAAATTCGACATATTATTCCCCTGCCCCTGTTGCTGCGTCATCGCCCAATACAGCGTTTTTAAAATCTGGCGGCGACAAGTGCGAGCCAATGCGCATAAACGTCCCCACACAGTTGGCCACCGGTTCGTTCACATCCCCCTGGTGCACCGTGCAGCGTGTAAACACCACATGGCGGCTCACACGGTAGGCTTCGGCAAAGGCAAAAATCGACTTCTTAGGTTCCGCCGCACGTACATAATCGACGCGTAAATCCAAGGTTGGACAGAGTTCAAACTCCGGCAAGGCATTAATCACCATGGTGCCGCAGGCGGTATCCATTAATGTGGTGAGCACACCACCGTGAATCACCCCAGTGGACGGATTACCCACGTGCTGCTCGTTGTATGGCAGCTCAATGGTGAGGCTGTCTTGGCTGGCTTCTTTCACCTGCATGCCTAGCACCTGGCAATGCTTTAACAAACCAACAAAACGCTGGGCACGACCTAAATATGGGTTGCTCTCGCTCATGGCTCTCTCAATTAATTCATTGGGTCTAATAAGAATAGACGCTATCTAAGCGCAGGTTTATACAACAAATTGCGCCAAGTCAGTAGGCGCACTGGCCTTTTGTCACATTTTACCCATCAATATGAGCGCTTTTATCAAAACATCACCCACTTTGATTAAAAAACGTAATCTTTAAGACAATAAAATAACGCTGTACTGCCCACACAATAAGCCTATATTCCGCACTTTCTAACTCGCATTCATCACACAAACAAAAACACAAAGGAGCACCACACACTGATGCAGATCCAACCTAAGGACTACTACGAAGGCGACACCTTCGAGCGCATTAAACAATTTGCTGACACCCTAGACACCCCTTGCTTAGTGGTGGATACCGCCACGTTTGCGCGTCAGCTTGATGACTTAATGACGTATTTTCCTTACGCCAAAACCTATTATGCAATTAAGGCTAACCCAGCCGAACAATTGCTGAAAATTTTGGACGAGCGCGGCTGCAACTTTGACGTGGCCTCGCGCTATGAACTCGACAAGGTATTGGCCATCGGCGTGAGCGGTGATCGTGTGAGCTACGGCAACACCATTAAAAAAGCCAAAGACATTCGCTATTTTCATGAAAAAGGCGTGAGTCTGTTTGCCACCGACTCCGAAGCGGACCTGCGCAACATTGCCCAAGCCGCACCGGGTGCTCGCGTGTTTGTACGCATTCTAACCGAAGGCTCACAAACCGCAGACTGGCCACTATCACGCAAGTTTGGTTGCCAGACGGATATGGCGCTGGACCTATGCGTACTGGCGAAAGAACTGGGCCTAGTGCCTTATGGTATTTCGTTCCATGTGGGTTCACAGCAACGTGACATTGGCGCATGGGATTCGGCCATTGCGAAAGTAAAATGGATCTTCGAGCGCTTACAAGAAGAGCACGGCATCCAATTAAAAATGGCCAATTTAGGTGGTGGCTTTCCGGCAAACTACATGAGCCGTACCAACGACCTTAAAACCTACGCCGAAGAAATCACGCGCTTTTTGCGTGAAGACTTCGACGATAATTTTCCAGAAATCATTCTGGAACCTGGCCGCTCGCTGGTGGCCAACGCAGGGGTTTTGGTCAGTGAAGTGGTATTGATCAGCCGAAAAAACCGCACCGGTTTAAACCGATGGGTGTTCACGGATATTGGTAAATTTGGCGGCTTAATCGAAACCATGGACGAAGCCATCAAATACCCGGTGTACACAGAGAAGCAAGGTGAAGTAGAAGAAGTGATCATCGCGGGACCAACCTGTGACAGCGCCGATATTTTGTACGAAAACTACAAGTACGAGCTGCCACTTAACCTTGCCATGGGTGATCGCATGTACTGGTTCTCAACCGGTGCCTACACCACCACGTACTCCGCCATCGAGTTCAACGGCTTCCCTCCGCTAAAAGCGCACTTTATTTAGTTTGCAACGAACTAAATAACAGGCAAAAAGAAACCGCTGCCCTTTTTTATGAGGGGAGCGGTTTCTTTAACGATGAGTGCAGCGGCAGTTTATGTAATGGCGATTTGTGCTAGCGTAGCGGCCAGAACAAAAAGAGCCACGGAACAAAATGTCCGGCTACCACGTATTTTTATGTCCTCTCAGCACACAGATTAGATACAAGCAGAGCCTAAGCATCAAGTGGGCTACCTAATACATTATCTTTGGCAAATATCCGCTCAAGTACCGCAATTGACTTTTCGGACAACTCTTGCGTAAAAAGTAATGTGAGGTTGTGTTTAGCTCTCGAGCAGCTCACGTAGAACAAATTTCGATTCCGCTCAAATGTATCTTGTTTATCTTCGGGACAGCTACCGTCCATCCACTCCAACATCTGATTCCAGTTGTATTGATTCCATCCGCGACCGCAAACGACAAGAACATTGTCAAATTGCGCTCCTTTCACGCCGTGCTTCGTCGAGAAAGGCGTCTTTTCATCGATGTACTGACCCAAGTTAGCAACCTCAAGATAATCTACGGACCGCAACTTGCTAAGCTTTTTCACAAACTTCGCTTCATCCTCTTCCAGCTCGTCAATCGGCTTTGATGCAAGTTGTTGATATCGTTTTTCTGATTCTTCAATTTTAGATGGAATCCTAAGTATTTTGGTTTCCATCACAAGATCCAGCATATCGCCAACGCTAGAATTGTTTCTTGCATGTACTACCCTATCAAGAATATTCAGCCATTCTGTTTTATCTGCCTGACACTTCAATTGAGGATGGTTTTTCTTTTTAATTTGAAACAATTCACCATATTGCTGTTTCTCATAGGCTAATACTGCTGGCTCTATCACTTCAAGAAAAAACCGGACATATTTATCATTCTTTTTGAGATAGTCATCTGTATATCGAAAACAGTCAGTAAGATTCTTAAAGTTTTGCTCACTAGCAATAATATTGTTGGTTAAAAACAAGATTTTAGTTTTCTCAGGAGACATATCCCATTCATCTACGCACATCAATTCTTTCGTTTTTTCGATATATTCCTTCACATTGCATTCTGGAAGATCACCCTTCCAGTGCCCCCCGCCTTTACCATCTCTCCGGACACCCGCCCAATTATTGGAATGGAAAACTTTTATCACTCCATTTGAATTTGGGTCTGATTCTGCTTGGGGAAGACCTGGGCGCATTCTGTTCAAACATTGAACTATATTTCGATCCGACCGAAAGTTTGCTTTCTTTCCGATCTTTACGATCTTTCCTTTTTCGCTCGAAATCAAGCCGCAAGCTGAAGCTCCGTAGATTTTCTGCCAGTGATCGCCGAAAAGGCCAACCATTACGTCGGAGTCGTTATCGATAAGATTAGTGACAATGCTATCAGCCAGCGTGCTATTGGTATCCTGATACTCATCGATTAAAACTATAGGGAACTTGCTTTTAAGTAGCTTCTGAAACTTTGGATACATAAGCATGCGCGCCATCAATGCGACTACGTCGTCATGATGTAAGGTAATTTCGCGCTCATTGACAGCGGGAAATCCTAACTCGTACTTAACCTTCTGGTTAGTAACACCTACCGACTCATCTATTCGTTTTTTCCATTTTTCACCAAGTTCTGGAAGATGTTCTCGAAGCTTAACCTGGTAGTGTTGCAGTATGCTCCAGCAGAACGCGTGAATTGTATCGGCAAAAATAACAGGGTGATGATCCGTTCTATCCTTTATTTCATCCTTTGCTACGTTTGTGTATGTAATACATGCTATCTGCTGCCGATTACCTAGCAACTCAACTGCACGATTCGATATCAAATACCTAATTGACTCGATCAAGGAATAGGTTTTACCTGCGCCCGCACCTGCTTCTAAACGAAAACACAGACCTTTATCAATACAGCTCCTGAGCTGCTTCAACGCCTCGATAGAAGCCTGCTCGGCTGGGTTTATGTCAATCATGGCTGAATCTCCTTAGCCTTAACCGAAACGTCCTTATCCAACCACTCCAGCCCTTCACAAATATATCTAGGAACAACCCATTCCGTTTTATCAACTGAGTATTCAATGGCAAAATTAGCCTTACTGTCTTTACCAATAATCTGTGCCTTTGCAAATGCCATGGTTTCTGCTGAATGTTCTGGCTTTCCCTGCAGATCAAATAGCAACCTGTTTGCCAAAACAAAAGCATCTTCAAAGCTACGGCCACAGCTGCTGCCCTCAGCCTCAGGCACTTGATACGCAAGTCGTCGACAGCCACTTACCTTTTCAACAGTAGGCCTCGCTATGTACTCAGCTAGCTCACTGTAACCATCTCGACCGTACCATTTAGAAAGAGCCACATTACTTGAATGAGTCGCCTTACTAACCATTCTTCCTTTATACTTTGTTTTCCCGCCCTCTAATATTTTTTCAACCGAGTCTAGATCGGTAATTACCAACGTTTTCAACTCAAGAAAATCAATGAACTTATAAAAATGATGGGCATAGGCACCACCCACCTCGACTACAGACATATACTTTCTGCGTAAACCACATTGCTTTGTCTCATCCACCTTTTTAATCATCTCAGGAAGAAGAATTCTTTCCGTCGCACCTTCGATTAGAATTGCTATATCTGCAAAATAGAGGTCGCACTTTGTCAGCGTTAAATACTTATGCAAAAATTCTTTGTCTGCCATTACCGCATCACCGCCAAAGGCCTCACCAAGGTCTTTTACTTTCGTTTCTTTTCCGCCCTTTGATAAGAAATA
>JBNMQC010000150.1:0-5782 GCA_051277445.1 Bermanella sp.
AACACCATCGCTTTCCAAGCGGCTTCAGACCTGATCTTCAAAGGTAAAGAGCAGCCTAGCGGTTACACCGAGCCTCTACTTCACGCTTACCGCTTGAAGTTCAAAGAGATCAAAGGCATCAAATAATTCTTTGTAGCTTGAATAAAAAAACCCAGATTTTGCTGTTTTTTTTGCTTTAAAAATTTCCTAAAAGTATTTTAAGCATCCATGATCAAATACATCTCACAGCTTAAGCCTAGGCTGAATATAATCTAAAAAAGCCGTGATGCGACTAGAAAGCCCCGTATTTCGATAGTACACCGCATGGATCAATTCCCGATTATTCGGCGAAACAATGCTGCCATCTAATACCTTAACCAAGCGACCCTTGCTAAGGTCTTCACGAATCATAAACTCTGACATCAACGCTAATCCTTGCCCTGCTAGACACAGTTGACGAATGGTTTCACCACTACTACTAGTCAGTGCAATTGGCAGGTTAACTTGACCAGGCAGTGGCCAGCGATTCAAATGGGGGGCATCTGCAAAACCAATAATCTGATGCTGCGCCAACGCATCTAATGCTTCAGGTCTTCCATGAGTCGCCAAATAAGAAGGCGAAGCCACAATATGCAAAGGGCTGCGCCCTAGAAAACGAGCATGCAGGTTTGAATCCTGCAGGGCACCAATACGAATGGCAAGATCGGTCTTTCGCTCAATCAAATCTATGATTTTTTCATTCGACACCAGCTCTAATTCTATTTGCGGATAAAGCTCACGAAAACCCGCTATTAAAGGCACCAATTGGTGCAGAATAAACGGGGTAGCCGCATCTACTCTTAACTTCCCTAAAGGAATGCCTGCCTGTGTTCTGATGTTCTCTTCTGCTTCTGCCAGTTGATGCAGACCTTGCCTAACCTGTTCAGTGAAAATGCGCCCTTCTTCAGTGAGCTCCAGCTTACGCGTGGTTCGGTTAAGGAGTGTGCTATTGAGGTCTTTTTCCAATCGGCTGACTGCGCGGGATACCTTGGCAACTTGAATATCCAGAATTCGAGCGGCAGCGGAAAAACTGCCGCTATCAATGACAGTTAACAGAATTTCAAGGTCTTCGGTACGGGATATTATTGTCATAAATGTAAAGGTATTTTGTTACTAATGCTGTTTTTGTAAAAGATAGCAATAGGCATACTCCGCTGCAACACAACTAAGCAAGGATATTGAAATGCCTATCGCCCTATTCGCGCTGACACTCAGCGCATTTGCAATCGGTACCACCGAGTTCGTGATTGTCGGCCTGGTGCCTACCATCGCCCAAGACTTAGGGGTTTCCCTTCCATCCGCAGGGTTGCTCGTGAGCCTTTATGCCCTAGGCGTCGCCATTGGTGCCCCAGTATTAACCGCTTTGACGGGTCGCTGGCAGCGTAAACATGTTTTGATCGCTGTCATGTCATTATTCGTAGTGGGTAACCTGCTGGCTTGGATGGCTCCAAGCTACAGTTCGTTGATTACTGCGCGTATCTTAACTGGCCTAGCCCACGGGGTGTTCTTCTCCATTGGCTCAACCATCGCAACCAGCCTGGTTCCCCGCGAAAAAGAAGCCAGCGCCATTGCCATCATGTTTACCGGCCTTACGGTTGCGCTTGTCACAGGGGTTCCTCTTGGCACTTGGATTGGACAAAACTTTGGCTGGCGTGCAACCTTTTTGGTCGTGGCGGTTTTAGGACTTATCGCACTGATCGGCAGCGCGCTGCTGGTACCTAAAAACATGAAACAAGCAGCTCCTGCGCGCATCTCCCAACAGTTAAGCGTACTGACTCAACCCCGCCTACTATTGGTGTATGCCATGACGGCAGTGGGTTATGGTGGCACCTTTACTGTATTCACCTTCTTGGCCCCAATTTTAGAACAAATATCCGGTTTTCAATCCAGTGCCATTGCTCTGATCATGTTGGTTTACGGTGTCTCGGTTGCCATTGGTAATATCTGTGGTGGCCGCATGGCTGACCGTCTAGGGCCAATCAAAGCCCTGCAGATCATCTTTACGGCTCTAGCCCTTGTGCTGTTAGCGTTTACCTTTACGGCCGGTAATCAAATTGCCGCTGTCATCACCATCTTAATTTGGGGTGCCTTTGCCTTCGGCAATGTGCCTGGCTTGCAAGTCTACGTGGTGCAACTGGCAGAAAAATACACACCTCACGCGGTTGATGTGGCATCAGGTTTAAATATCGCAGCGTTCAATGTGGGGATTGCACTGGGATCACTCCTAGGCGGCATGATCATAGAAAAGATGACACTCATGGATACCGCCTGGATTGCCGCTTTGATCGTAGCACTGGCATTGGTTTTGACTCGCCTATCCGGCTTTCTCGACAAGCGTGACCAACTGCAGGCTCTCTAAATACAAACTTAAAAGGCAAGGCTTTGTCTTGCCCAAGAGTTGATCGCAAGAATATACAAAAACGGACTAGGGTGGCGTCTCTATTAGTGTTGAACGACCACTAGATAATGACAGGCCCACAAACGATAAGGCCAACCCTGACTCCGCTTATCCACCCATTGCAAAATATATAGCTGGGCATTAATCAGAAACTGACAGGGTTACTAAAAAACACATCACCACAAAAAAAGCCCTGTTAAAAATAACAGAGCTTTCTTAAAGGCGATATTTAGCTTTTTACGTATTCTGTGCAGTCACAAACCTGACCGCACAGCAATCAAGTCCATACGCGATACATTACGCGGATACGGCTTGTGGTGAAGCAATTGTTTTCTGTTCGCTTTCTTCTTCACGCCACTCGTTGATGTTTGATTCAATAAAGAAAAACGCCACCAACCAAAGTGCCGCATCCCAGAAATCCACAAACTCACCATCAACCCACCAAAATACCGCCGCTGAAAATAGCACAAGATATAAAGAGAGATTCAGAACACGGGTGACCAAAAATAGCTTGGATGATAACTTATGCTTAACCTGCAAACGCACCTGTGCTTCAATCACAAGTACAACAATGATCCATGCTAGCGCATTGGCCACATCAATTGTGGCCAGCCATTGCGCTTCTGCTAGCGCCACAGCATCAGTATAAGTGCCTTCATTCAAAGCAAATAATTCGCTGCCAGCAGCAAGACCGGCGCAGTTTTCAGCCGTGATGGTTTCAAAGCTATCTAAGCTGTCCATAAACGCGGCCCCAGTATAACTGCATAAGTCGCCAGACACGTAATACGGCAGCTCAGGTGTAAGCAAGGTTAAGCCTTGTAGCCCTGCATATTGTTCGATGTAACCATAAGACGCATAAACAACCAGGGCAATACACAATATACGAAAAGCATGAATCGTACGGCCAATGGTTTTTGTGTAAGCGTGATCTGGAATGGTGTAGGTTTCCAGCTCAAACATTAATAACAGTCCTAACCAAGCAGCCGTATCAATCGTGGCAGGAAACGCTTCTATTAAATTTGAAAAAGTCAGCCCGTCTTTAAACATAAACGCTAACGCGTCATATTCTTCACCAAAAAAAACAAACAGATTCGCCGACAATAAAATATAGACGCTGTATTTGAAAATCTGAAAAGGGGAAAAATAGTGCTGCATGGATGAAGCAGATTGCATAAATAAATTTTCTCTTATTTTTGTAATTAAGCGCAAACATTGCGCTGAATGCTCAGGGGCTGAACAAACAATTTATGTGTCAAATACCAGCGGCAATATGGCCGCATACCGTATAAAAACCCACATCCCTATTAGATTCCTACTGATTATAAAGCAGGAGGTTATATGACTGTCTATACCCGCAAAGGGATACGCATTAGGGGGTAGATAAATCGAATGAATCTGACGTTTAGATGGGTAAAGCCACTGTAAACAGACACCCAGTACTTAGGTGTAACAGCCCATATGAACCCAAAAATTATCGAACAATGAGAGGTTTCGCATTGAATGCTTGGCTTTGGAGAACTATAACAAAGCAGGTATAACCGTTAGACATTGGTTATATTATGGTAGCTAATCAGGTAGGCCCTCGAACGTTGGTAGGTCCCCTAACCCCTCATCCCAACCAGCTTTGCTGGATGAAAAAATGTGCGCGGTTGGCGCAATCGTTATTTCAGTGTCTAAGCACCCTGCGGGAACAACGAGCAAGTTAGGCATCTGAGTGCTTGGCAATGCTGAACCACACAGCCTACAAAAGCTCTTGCTATGATGAGTGCCCATAAGCGTAAAAGAAGCCACATCATCCGCACCAGACAGCCAGACCAATTTAGCAGACTGCGAGAACAGGTTTGCCCCATGAGCCGAACCCGTATCTTTCTGGCAATATTGACAATGGCACAGGTAAAAGTGATCAAAGTCACCTTTTACCTCAAAGCTCACAGTGCCACACAAACAAGAACCTATGTAATTGCTCATCAAAACCCCTCCTATGCTTAATGGATGAACTACACACAACGCCCCAAGCAAACTATTTCGTACTACCTTGGATTATTCCAGGCATTTAGTTAACATTTCGGGATATAAAGTGATCCAGCTCAGATACTGATTTGATAATGTACAATGACTTTCTATCCGACAGTGCTTCTAATCTGACCGTAAAATCATCATTCCAGAATTTTGGGCAAAGCCGTAAAACGTTATAACTTTCAAGCGTACCTTTTAGAAGCCTCTTTGTCACAAACCACTAGCTTGTTATCTATGGCAAATCAAAATAAACCAGTGTATCAGCGGCTTCCAACCGCTGAAGAATTGCGCTTATTGGTCAACTTGCATAACGCCCTGCTCTGGGGCAAACCGGAGCGCAGCGTAGGTTTGTCCCTAGTAGCAGATTGTTATACGTGAACACCCTGCGCCTCCATGAACCAAAAATTACCGTACTGCACCCAGTTTAGAGTGTACGATTTTGTAAGACAAATATTCACCGGCTTACCACCAATTGGGGTTGTCAGATTTACTGGGCCAAAAACTGCGCCGTGTGAAATGTCGTAATCCCAACACTTAGCATTTTTATTTTTCGGACTCACCAATCTTTGTAAATCGTTCATTACTAGCGAAACACCTTCTTGAGCAATGCCTGATATGACATATTGCTCTAGAAGATAGAAATCTTCGTACACATCCTTCATGAATATATCGGTAGCGCCTCGGTTACCACCTGAGGCAGCCAAAGTTCGATAGCACTTCATTTCTATCGCTATGACGTGCTTTTGATCTCCAAACTCGCCCTTAAAGAGCAAATCAATTTCTCGGCTACGACCATTTACCTGAACGCCTGTTTCTAATTCAATTTCAAAATTCTCATTTTCATGAAATGTAATCAGCGGCATTAGTTGCTGAAGGACATATGCGTACTGAAGCTGCATTGATGCTTCTTTATTTATTGGAATAAGACCATTTCCAACTTTCCGGGAGAGCATAATCCAGCTTAGATTTACCGCAGCTCTCATTCTCTCGGAAAAACTTTCAGCTTCAATATTTGGCACTATTTATCCTTTACGTATAACGCTTTTGTTGTGGGGCGCTGAAAGCGTCCAAGCCCCGCAGGGGCTGAACCACCAACTTTTTGTTACATTAAATCTCACGATGAAATGCAATGTGTAATTTTTTTAGTCTTTCAGGCATTGCTTTCCATGCCCACTCATAAGAATGCTTTTTTGTATTTTCGAAATCTAATGCTTCAACAAATGATACATCAATAGCATTTTTTAATGCTGACGTTCCATTCTCATATCCTCGCAATGCGATATCAAATAGTAAATTTAAGATATCTACTTCACCTGACTTCATTGCTAGCTGAGCTCGCTTTCGCATAAC
>JBNMQC010000151.1:0-5767 GCA_051277445.1 Bermanella sp.
TGCTGGCCTGAATGCTCGCTTTGCTAGCTTGTCAGATACGATGAAAATTTATCCCTTTGCATTTAGCCGCTTTGAGCATGACTTTTACGCGAATGACAACAACGAACACGAGATAGATGCAGCGCTTGTGGCGACCCCCGATTATAAGCAGTCTTTTGTTGGTCAGAACCGTGGTGAAAATGCCATGGTTTTGGGTGTTGATTTAGGCAGTGTTCTCTCTAGTGCTTTGCAAATCAATGGTGGTTTCGATTATTCAGTCAGTAATCATTGTAGTGAGTGGGGTGCAGGCTTTAATCTCGAATATTATTGGTAAGAATGAGACAGGCAAGCGCATGTTGTCGGGCTGGTTTTACGCTGGCCTGCTAACAGGTATGAATACGGGTGTTAGAACACCAAACATGGAAAGTGTGCTTTGAGAAATAACTACATCCACATAGATGATGAAAATGTTCAATCAAGTTAAATGCCCGCCCTAGGCGCGGATCATTTTTATGTGTTGGTATTTGTTGGCGCAAGCCAAACCAAGGTGGCTTACGAAGTTCCGCCAGCGTTGCAAGAAAAAGGGGGGAAGGTTGAATATATAAAAATATCCAGTAATAACAGTAATGCTCTGTATTTTCAGATGGCGTTCTATATCGGAAAAATTGCAGCCGCAGAACCTGATTCATACTTTCATATAACCTGAAATGACTCTGGCTTTGATCCCTTGATTCAGTACTTGAAAAGCAAGAAAATTCTAGCATCTAGGGTTAAATCAATTTCCGAAATACTTTTGGTTAAAATTTCTTATTCAAAGTCGACACCTGAAAAGCGTCTGCTGTATGGCTAACCTTGACAGCGTGGTGCATCAAAGCCTATACCTCTTAGTAGTACTATCAATTCATTATTTCAGAAGTCCGTATATGCCACACATTTATTGAGAACTCTCGTTATGTCTAAACGCCTCATCTTAAACACACTGATGTCTGGATTGGTGCTAACAGCACTAGAATCTCAGGCGGAACCTTTTATTAAGTCGGGCGGCGTGGCGAGCGGATTCGATAGCATTGGGACCTCCGATCCAAAATACGATTCGATACTATTTCGATCTCCTACTTCTGATCCCCTCAATGAGATAACCATCAGATTTGGTGAAGACTTGAGCTTTCTAGATCCGCAATTTAATTATTACTTTTCTGTCTGGGAGGACGTTACGTTTCAAGGTAGAGAGACAACTACCGGTGCGGGCGATCGCACCGAGGCCAACTTGATAGGATTCGACTTCTCCGCGACGAAGGACGTCAGTGGTGGCTTTGTTCGAACGCTAGAGTTGAGTAATTTAACACTTGAAGATACTGACTTAGACACGGGCACTATTCGCTTACGGTTTCTCGGCTCCGACAACAACCTGACATTGAATAACTCATCGATTTTAATTAGCGGTGATAGCCCAGGAATGAGTTCACTCGCACCGATGACGATCAATGCGACTGGCGGGACAAATAAAATTTCCGGTCTCAAAAATAGCTATACACCCACAAGCCTTGATATGAATATTTCAAGCGGCGCATCGTTGGAGTTTTTTGACTCAGGTGTGCGTAGTACCTCGGTACCGAGTGAGCGTCTCTACTTTCGATCAGATGTTACAGGTGATATCAACGGAGGCACTTTGCGCTTTAATCTCTCCAACGTCTACTTCAATACGACCAGTGACTTTAAGTTTCGAAATAACGCAACCCTGTCGCTAGAGGGTGTTGAGACATCAGCAGAGTTCGAACACCTTGATTTCACAGATTCGCAGATCATTCTAGACCGCAATACGACACTCCAAGTGAATGAACAGCTCTTGTTGAATAACAGTAGTGTAACAATCGACAACGGCGCGAGGCTAGAGAGCAATGGTTTTATTGATACATTTGGAGCTGTAGCTGTGACCGGTGCAGGTTTGGGCAATCGAATTACCGGCGCATTCCTTCGAGTCGGTGACGCGACACAAACGTCGCAACTCACTATTAACAATGTTCCCCAGACCAACATTGAGTACCTATACTTTACAGGTGCTGGATCAACACTGGAGCTTTCCAATATGTTTAATCTGACCGAGCAGCTATATGCGAAGGGGAATTCTGATATACAGCTGCGCAGCGGTGCTTTGTTTAACCTTTCGGGTGCAATGAATTCCGAGTCAAGTGAGATCAATATCACCATTGATAATGGAGCAGCCTTTGCCGTAAAACGAGGTGGAGGGTTTACTCACACAGCCAACACAACCATCCTCAATAACGGAGTTTTTGACATAGATGGTGATTTCTTCGCAAACCAAGCGGTAATGAGCGGCACCGGTGAGATCAATGTTTTAGACTATGGCCGCCTATTTTTGTCCTCAGCTCAATCAACTTTAACCGTCGACAATCCACTAACCATGGGCTCGTTTGTTGATCCTCTGCCAGGTGGTGAGCTTCATACAGTAATCAATGTTGATAACGGCACACCTGAGAACGGCACGATTTTCTACGGTTCTGGCGACATCGATGTAACACGCGCAAATTCGCTTAATGTTACTCAAACGGGGACAAACACCGCAAGCGAGATGGACGGTAAAGCGTTCACAGTCATACAAGCACAGAACGCTGGCGTAACAGGTACTCTTACAGGTGCTGCGAGCATGACAGTTGTTGAGGATGGTAATATTCCGGCTCTTATCGATTTCACTGTTATCGATCTAAATACCAACGGCAAACCCGATTTGACGCTGAGCGCAGCAAAGCTTCCTGAAAGCAGTCTTGCCGCACACCCAAATCGCAAAACCAGAAATCACCTCTCTGCCGCAAAGCTTTTAATCGATGCTTCAAATAGTGGCAATAGTAGTATGACAAGCAACCTGAATACCCTGACTAACAGCCAAGTTGCTTCGCATTTAGATTCTATTCATGCGGAGCCGTATTCCTCGTATATCACGGTTTCCCTAGAGCACTCCGACGCAGTTATGAATACTGTCTTGAGCCATGCAGCGCCTGATGGTGTTTTTAGTCAAGAAGAGGGGGAGCAGCAGGCAGGTAAGCGCTTTTGGATGGATGCTATCTATGCCGACGGTAAGGTTGGCGGGAGCGGAGACCTTGGTGATTTTGGCTATTCGCTTTCTAGCCTGACCATAGGTCAAGATAAGATGGATTCGGGTGATCGGACTCTTGGGGCATATTTCTCTTTTGGCACACAAAAGATGAATGAACACGACAGTGCTACTCAGCACTTCAGTAGTGAGACGTACCACTTTGGTTTGTATCTTAATCAAGTCAATATCGGAGTTTGGGATCTGCGTGGCGTTTTAGGGTATGCGTTTAGTGACCACGAATCAAAACGCCAGGTGAATCTCTCCACTTCAAGCACCATCGCCTCGTCTGATTTTAATAGCCATAGTGCGTATGCGGGGGTAAAGGGGAGCTTAATCGGCTATGAAAACAATTGGGTGACATTGGCGCCTGAACTTGGGTTTAGCTACATTTATTATTTGCAGGAATCCATCAAAGAGTCGGGTGATGCAAACCTAAGTCTAAGTATTGATTCTGCTGAGGCTCACGCGATTATTGCTTCCGCTGGCCTGAATGCGCGCTTTGCTAGCTTGTCAGATACGATGAGCATTTATCCCTTTGCATTTAGTCGCTTTGAGCATGACTTTTACGCGAATGACAACAACGAACACGAGATCGATGCAGCGCTTGTGGCGAACCCCGATTATAAGCAGTCTTTTGTTGGCCAGAATCGTGGTGAGAATGCCATGGTTTTGGGTGTTGGTTTAGGCAGTGTTCTCTCTAGTGCTTTGCAAATCAATGGTGGTTTCGATTATTCAACCAGTAATCATAGTAGTGAGTGGGGTGCAGGTTTTAATCTCGAATATTATTGGTAAGAATGAGACAGGCAAGCGCATGTTGTCGGGCTGGTTTTTCGTTGTGCCCTAAGCTAGTAATAAATGCGGGTGTTAATTTAAAGCAAGCATAAAAAACCCAGTTTAAGCTGGGTTTTTTATGGGAGTCGAAAACAGCGCTTTACGTCTCCCGTCTAGCTTCTAGCAATTACTTAATGCCTTTGATCTCTTTGAACTTCAAGTGAGTTAAAGGGTGCGTGAAGTAGAGGTTGTTTTCTATTAGGCAATAAAAAACCCAGCAAAAGCTGGGTTTTTTATTCAAGCTACAAAGACTTATTTGATGCCTTTGATCTCTTTGAACTTCAAGCGGTAAGCGTGAAGTAGAGGCTCGGTGTAACCGCTAGGCTGCTCTTTACCTTTGAAGATCAGGTCTGAAGCCGCTTGGAAAGCGATGGTGTTGAAGTTAGGCGACATTGGAATGTAGTGAGGGTCGTTTGCGTTTTGACCATCAACCACAGCCGCCATGCGCTTCAAGCTTTCTTCCACTTGTTCTTTGGTACAGATGCCGTGTTCTAACCAGTTAGCAACGTGCTGAGAAGAGATACGCAATGTTGCGCGGTCTTCCATTAGGCCAACGTTGTTGATGTCAGGCACTTTAGAACAACCCACACCTTGGTCTACCCAGCGAACAACGTAGCCCAAGATACCTTGGTTGTTGTTATCAAGTTCGTTTTGAATGAACTCAGGGGTTAGGGCGTCGATTTGCGCTTGAGTCATTAACGGGATCGTTAAGATGTCATCAACGTTTGCGTGTTGGCGAGTCTTAAGACCGTTTTGAACTTCAAATACGTCAACTATGTGGTAGTGGATAGCGTGTAATGTTGCAGCTGTTGGAGATGGTGTCCAAGCAGTGTTTGCACCGGCTTTTGGATGACCAATTTTTTGCTCCATCATCTGACCCATTTCGTCAGGGATTGGCCACATGCCTTTACCGATTTGCGCGCGACCTTGTAGGCCAGTCTCAAGACCGGTATCTACGTTCCAGTCTTCGTATGCGCCAATCCAAGTTTGTTGCTTCATTTGCGTTTTCGCAACAAAAGGACCCGCCAGCATAGACGTGTGTAGCTCGTCACCGGTACGATCTAGGAAGCCAGTGTTGATAAATACAACACGCTCAGAAGCAGCACGGATACATTCTTTAAGGTTAACCGTGGTGCGACGCTCTTCATCCATGATACCCACTTTCATGGTGTTACGTGGCAAGCCTAGTGCGTCTTCTACGCGACCAAATAGTTCAGTGGTGAACGCCACTTCTTCTGGGCCGTGCATTTTAGGTTTAACGATGTTGATCGAACCCGTTGTAGAGTTTTTGAACGGGCTGTTACCTTTAAGGTCGTGAATGGCGATCATAGCCGTTACCATGCCGTCCATGATGCCTTCAGGGATTTCAGATCCGTCTTCTAGCAAGATCGCAGGGTTCGTCATCAAGTGACCAACGTTACGAACGAACAACATAGAGCGGCCTTTCAAAGAGAAAGTGTTGCCGTCTAGGTCGTTGAATTCACGGTCAGCGTTCATTTTACGTGTGAAGGTTTTGCCGCCTTTGGATACTTCTTCAGCAAGGTCGCCTTTCATTAGGCCTAACCAGTTGCCGTATGTCACAACTTTATCTGCTGCGTCCACACAGGCTACAGAGTCTTCGCAGTCCATAATGGTGGTTAGGGCGCTTTCTAGTACTAAATCTTTTACGCCAGCTGCGTCAGTAGAACCCACAGGGCTAGTTGGATCGATTACGATCTCTAGGTGAAGGCCGTTGTTTTTAAGCAAGATAGAAGTCGGGTTGGCGATCTCGCCAGTGAAACCAACAAGCTTGCCTTCGTCTTTAAGGCCCGTTTTAGAACCGTCAGCAAGGGTTACAACCAACTT
>JBNMQC010000152.1:0-5747 GCA_051277445.1 Bermanella sp.
CGGCATCGGTCGCGGACGGAGTGTTAGTGCATAATTTACCGTCGATCTAGAGAAATGTTTCTTTAAACCAACCCCAAATACCGAGCGAGAATCCAGGGAAAAGATCTATTCCTGCCGCCGACTTAGCTAAATAGAGAACCAGAAGGCCCATTAATGTTGAGAAGGCTAAAAATAAAAAGAGACAGAATGTTTTTATCATTAATGAGATACGTCGCTCTCTTCGGCTAAGTGAGCGTTGGTTGCGTCCCATCAAAAATACGAAATAGTAACGCCAGCTCCAGATATTTATGGTGCCCCTCAGGTCGATAGGGTGTTTACCCCATTTTCGTGCGCCGAAGGCAACTTTTAATGCTGCTATTTGTTCATCAGTAAAGCTATCTTGCATATCGCCAGGTAGGCGCTGAAGTAGACCGTTCTCGAACCAGTCTTTCTTTTTGGTTTCTGTTGTTTCACGATCCATAACACCATCCTATAAAAGCTAACATTCAACCCCTTCGGCCAGAGGCTGGCCTCCTACAAATGCACCCTGTAGGAGCTCACCCTGTGAGCGAATGAATTACGCACCCAACCCAATCAAAACACCAACCTCACCTGTAGGAGCCCGGCCCCCCCGGGCGAATGAATTACGCTCCTAACCCAATCAAAACCCCAATCCCTTCGGCCAGGGGCTGGCCTCCTACACGCACGGCTTGTGTAGGAGCTCACCCTTTATGCCCGGCACGGGTGCCAGAGCGAATGAATTACGCTCCAAGCCACAACCCTTCGGCCAGGGGCTGGCCTCCTACAAATAGCCCTGTAGGTAACGGGTGCCAGAGCGAAGTATTACGCACCCAAACCGCAAATTTCCAAACCCTTCGGCCAATATGTTCTCTTGTAGGAGCTCACCCTGTGAGCGAATGAATTTTATATCCTACATCTTGCGTTTTTTCTTTTCCGTTTTTTTAAACACGGCAATCCAAGCGAAGGCTAATATCACCATAAAGGTTAAAGCATTGGCTGGCATTTGAAGATTAAAATCAACGGTTGCGTGAATCAGCATGGCAATGATCGACATAGACGCGCCAAAAGCGATGCCTCGTAATAGCTTATCGCGTCGTTTGTATTGTGCATAAAGTCCAGCGCCTAGACTGAGTAATAAGGTTAAGGCGAGGGGGGCTGCTCCAAGTAAACCAAATTCAGAACTAAACTCAAGGTAATCATTATGCGTATTCACATAAAAGCCGCGCCCAACATCCTTGGTTCTATATTCAGGAAAGGCCGTATAAAAAGTACCGGCACCGGTGCCGGTTAATAACTGGGGCTGCATAAGGTTAATCGTAGCTTTGGCGACTTCGTCACGAGACTCTTTCTCAATACTCGTTTTTTGCAGTCTATCAGCGACTTCCTGAACACCAAAAAAAGTACCGACCACAAAAATATCTAAAATAATTAAACTACTAAGCAGAATAATCATGCTGCGCGTTGCTTTTCTACTCAGAATTAAACCGAGCACTCCCATGATCATCAAGCTGGCAAAAAACGAGGTATTCCCCATACGTGAGTGAGTCATTACCAACCCTGCAACTACTATCAGCAATGCAATTCTAAGCACTATTTTCTTACTAAGGAGGGCCGTAAGCCAACGCCGTCCACGCTCTCTCCAGTTATGGGAGCCGTCATCTTTTAAGGTCGATATCATTAAGCCTATCCCAAGGGATACGCACATGACTAAGTAACCTGCTTGGCTGTTACGGTTGATAAATGTGCCAGTTGAAACGCCTTGATAGCTTTCTTTAGGGATCAGAAAAGAGAATTCATAACCGGTCAGGGTCATTAAACTGCCATACACGGCTTGGAAAAAGGCCGAACCCACTAAGATATAACCTGTGAGTAAAATTCTAGATCGGCTCCTAACCAGTTGTAAGGTTAAGCAGAAGGTCGCTAATAGGCACCATCCCCACACGGCATCATGCAAACTATCAGTGGGAGATATCGATAGGTTGAATGCTGGAATGGCTTGTAAGCTTATCCAAATATTTCCTAAAGAGATGAGCCCAATAACCGGTAATGATTTTTTTAAGGGTGTGGATAAAGAAAAATTATGTAGCTGTTTATAAAGAACAAAAATAGACAATAACAGGACTAAGCCGCACAACAGGGATAGGGACCACAGTCGATTACTGGCTAAAGGTAAAGGTGCCCAAATTAAAATACCTAAAAAGAAATAAAACAACGTGCGATCAGATGATCTGTCCATAAATCAAAAGCCAACATATGAATTTCTATTAATAAGAAGTGAGTATACTAGATCGATATTTCAGTAAAATATCGGTAGTTTATGTTTATTTAGTAAATAAAAAAGCGCCTAGAGGCGCTTTCTTATCTATAAAATTCTAGGTTGGGCTTGGGTTCCCACCGCCGCCGTTACCTGCATTGCTGCCAAATGACGGAGGTGAAATTGCATTACCCGTTTGGCCAGGTGTAGTACCTAAACCTGTCCCTTGAGGTTGTCCGCCAGCCGCAGTTGCTTGAGCAACATCGGTAGGGTCAGCACCGGCTAAAATAGCGGCTTGGGCTACCAATTCGGGGTTTGCACCTGCTCTGATCGCCGCTTCAACAAGCGCGACCGGATCTAAGCCGCTTTCAATTCCTGCGGTAACAAAACTATCTAATAAGTTTTTGTTAACGGCTGCCACATTCGACATAAGCGTATCTATATCTGCAGTTGTGCAGTTATTTACTACAGTACCGGCGTCTTCGTAAAGGCAGTGGGCTAGAGCCTCGGATAAAACATCTACCGTTGGCGCATTTGAAGCTAATCCTTCCGAAATATCCGCATAGCTGGCTGAAAAAGGTAGTAATACACCTATAGCCAAAGAAATTATTGTGCGTCGCATCGTAACACTCCATGTTTTATGGATAACTATTGGCCGATTGTAACATTGAGTAAATGGATAAACAAACAGCTAACTTCGTGCTTTTTTGGTGCTTAAGGTTGCACTGAAACAGAGCATTTATAGGGCTTATTGTATTTTCTAACAATTCACTCATCTGTTCAAAAAAACATCACATACCTGCTTTACAATACAGATAAGCTGTTTCAGTATTATTATACCGCACTGCAAAAAAATTACATTGCTGAATGGCTTCTTAATATTTAGAATAGCGGTGGCCATTGGATTATGGAAGCAGGCTTTTTTTAAGGGAAAATAGATGGATAGCAGTACTTCTAGCGTCAACAGTGCCAATTTTGCGGTTTCTGTTCGCCGTAATAGACGCCTATTAAAAAATCATGAATCACTCGTTGCGCTATTTCAAGTCGCAACGGATCTGTTTGTGGCTGCAAGTTTATTATTCATCTTTACGTGGTCGAAGCTCGAGGCGTTCCCGCCCGCTTATCGCGTACTCACCGTTATTACAATCTGTAGTCTATGGTTTATTTATAGCTCCCGTGGGGTTTATCGACAATCCTCAGGTTACTTTCGTGGTTGCCTTCGCCTGTCCAGTGCATGGCTGATGTTGATCCTACTGTTAACATTTATTGGCTTTATTACGAAGACATCCGAGATTTTCTCGCGAGAGATCTTGTTGACATGGGCTGCCTCTATCCTTGTGGTACAGAACCTCTCGTTTTGCCTTGTGAGTTATCTGTCTAAAAAATACAAAGAGAGCTTTGGTCACCATCTACCGGCCATGATTATTGGGACAGGCTCTGTTGCTCAATACCTTGTTGAAAGTTTAAATAAAAACAGATGGTTGCCTGATAAGGTTATAGGCTGCGTTAAAAGTTTAGATAAAGACCAAACAACAACCGTTGGGAATGTAAATGTGTTGGGTGGTCTTGAAAATATACGTGACTTGATTAAAGAACATGACATTCGGCGTATCTATATTGCCCTCCCGATGGAGGCTTCAAAGCAGATCGAAGGCGTAAATATCGATCTACTTGATGAAAATGTTGATGTGATTTGGGCGCCCGATATCTTTGCGCTTAACCTACTGAATCACTCCGTTAGAGAGGTTGCGGGAGTCCCGCTTATCTCACTGAATGAGAGCCCACTCACATCCTCCAAAGTCTCCATGATAATGAAAGATGTCATGGATCGCACCATTGCTGCTATAGCCTTGTTGGCGCTATCCCCATTAATGCTATGGGTGGCCTATAAAGTTAAAAAATCTTCACCGGGCCCCGTGTTCTTCAAACAAGATAGGCATGGTTGGGATGGCAAAGTGATAAAGGTTTGGAAGTTCCGTAGTATGAAACTTCACGAAGAAACCAACGGCGAAGTAAAACAAGCCACCAAAGAAGACCCCCGTATCACCGAGATTGGTCGCTTAATCCGTCGCACCTCTATAGATGAGCTGCCGCAGTTAATTAATGTACTGCAAGGCACTATGTCGCTGGTGGGCCCACGGCCTCATGCCGTTGCTCATAACGATTACTATTCAGACAAGATCAATGCCTACCTTGCCCGTCACCGTATTAAACCGGGTATTACCGGTTTAGCCCAGATAAGCGGTTATCGGGGTGAAACCGAAACCATCGATAAAATGGAAAAGCGTGTTGAGTATGATCTGGCCTATATCAATAACTGGTCGATTGGGCTGGATGTGAAAATTTTAGTGAAAACGCCAATGTCATTGCTGGCAAAAGATATTTATTGATTTTGAGTTTTAGAAGGAAATGAAATGAAAATTGCTGTAGCAGGCACAGGTTATGTTGGTTTATCAAATGCACTTTTATTGGCGCAGCATAACGAAGTTGTTGCGTTAGATGTGATAGAGCAAAAAGTGCAGCTGTTGAATGACAAAATATCGCCAATTGTGGATACGGAAATTGAAGATTTTCTGACTAATAAAGATCTTGATTTTGTAGCGACAACCGATAAGCAGAAAGCATACAGCAACGCTCAGTATGTAATTATTGCCACACCAACCGATTATGATCCGAATACTAACTATTTTGACACATCTACTGTTGAGTCAGTCATTAAAGATGTGACCGAGATAAATCCAACAGCAGTGATGGTGATCAAATCAACCGTGCCAGTTGGGTTTACTAAACGCATAAAGCAAAAGTTCTGCTGTAACAATATTATATTTTCGCCGGAGTTCCTTAGAGAAGGAAAAGCGCTGTACGATAATTTGTACCCTTCTCGTATTATTGTGGGCGAAAAGTCGGAGCGCGCGGAGCAGTTTGCTGCAT
This sequence comes from Bermanella sp., assembly GCA_051277445.1. Classification (GTDB taxonomy): domain Bacteria; phylum Pseudomonadota; class Gammaproteobacteria; order Pseudomonadales; family Oceanobacteraceae; genus Bermanella. The sequence continues at coordinate 5,186 of JBNMQC010000152.1, forward strand.
TGTTAGAGCAAGGGGCACTGAAAGAAGATGTACCTGTATTGTTAACTGAGCCGACAGAAGCTGAAGCTGTAAAACTGTTCTCGAATACTTACCTTGCGATGCGTGTGTCTTACTTTAATGAGTTAGATACCTATGCTGAGACCCATGGCCTAGATACAAAGCAGATAGTCGAGGGCGTGGGCCTTGATCCGCGCATTGGTAGCCACTACAACAACCCATCTTTTGGCTATGGTGGTTATTGCTTACCAAAAGATACGAAACAACTGCTTAGAAACTTCGAAGACGTGCCAAATACGCTGATTCAAGCGATCGTAGATGCTAATACCACCCGTAAAGACCATATCGCTTTCTCAATACTGAATAGGCAACCGAAGGTAGTGGGTATCTACCGTCTTATTATGAAAGCCGGTTCAGATAATTTTCGAGCTTCAGCAATGCAAGGTGTTATGAAGCGTATTAAAGCGAAAGGTATTGAGGTGGTGGTTTACGAACCAGTACTTGAAGAAGACAATTTCTTTGGTTCGAAAGTGATTAGAGATTTAGAAGAGTTTAAAAATAGTGT
>JBNMQC010000153.1:0-5730 GCA_051277445.1 Bermanella sp.
TTGTGGCGATCGCTGCACAAGGCGCCAACATCAGTAAAATCAGTAGTCTTATGAGCATCGAGTGCAACGATCCATCTTGTGTTTATTTAAGCATAGTTCAGGGTTTGATATTGGCCAAAGTCCTTATAGGCCCTATAATTCAGCACTTTTCAAAGCATCATCAGGATATTTATGACTGTTCGCACCCGTATTGCACCATCTCCAACTGGCGACCCACATGTAGGCACGGCATACATTGCTTTGTTCAATCTTGCGTTTGCACGTCAGCATGGCGGTCAGTTCCTGTTACGCATTGAAGATACGGATCAGTCTCGCAGCACCTTAGAATCTGAACAAACCATCTATGATAGCTTGCGTTGGTTAGGTCTGGATTGGGATGAGGGTCCTGATGTGGGTGGCGACAAAGGCCCTTATCGTCAAAGTGAACGCAGCGCTATTTACGCTGAGCACACTCAAATGCTGCTGGATTCGGGTCATGCGTTTAAGTGTTACCGCACCGCTGATGAATTGGATGCACTTCGTGCGCAAAAACAAGAAGCAGGTGGGTTTTCTGCCCTTAAATACAGTGATTTAGAGCTTTCAGCGGATGTTATTGCTGAACGCGAAGCCGCAGGTGCGCCTTATGTTGTGCGTATGCACGTGCCAGAAGAGGGTGTGTGTACCTTTAATGACATGCTGCGTGGCGACATAGAAATGGACTGGGGCATGATTGACTGCCAGATCCTGATGAAATCAGACGGCATGCCGACTTATCATCTTGCCAATGTGGTTGATGATCATCTTATGGAGATCAGTCACGTGATTCGAGGCGAAGAGTGGTTGAGTTCTGCCCCTAAGCATCAGTTGCTTTATAAGTACTTTGGTTGGGAAATGCCTGTTTTATGTCATATGCCGTTATTGCGTAACCCGGATAAGTCCAAGTTAAGCAAGCGTAAGAACCCAACCAGTATTCTGTATTATAAGCGCATGGGCTTCATGCCTGAGGCCTTACTTAACTATCTAGGTCGCATGGGCTGGTCTATGCCAGATGAGCGTGAGCAGTTCAGCCGTGATGAAATGTTTGCCAATTTCGATATTTCGCGTGTGTCTTTGGGTGGTCCAATTTTCGACCAAGAGAAGCTCAGCTGGTTGAATAGTCAGTGGATTCGAGATCTTTCTGAGGAAGAATTTGTCGCTGAATTTATTAAGTGGGGCTTGAATAAAGACGCTCTCATGCCAGCGATTGCACATATTCAGCCTCGTGTTGAGCGTTTTAGTGACGTTGTACCACTGGCAGGCTTCTTGTTGTCTGGGATGCCAGCACTGACCGAAGAGAGCTTTACGCATAAATCCATTGAGCCTGCTCAAATGGTTGAGTTGCTGCAAATGGGTCTTTGGCAACTTGAAGCCATTCGCGACTGGCAAAAGCCTGAGATTCAACAGCGCTTGTTTGCTCTTGCTAAGATTGAAGGTATTAAACCAAAAGATTTCTTATTTGGATTCTTTGTGGCGATTGCCGGAACAGCCAATTCATTCTCTGTGCTAGATAGCATGCAAATCATCGGTCCGGACATGAGTCGTTCTCGTGTGCGCCATGCTGTTGATGTTCTGGGCGGTATTTCCAAGAAGGGCATGAAGAAACTCGATAAAAAATACCGTGATGTGTCTGCTCAAATCGAAGCACAGCTTGCTGAAGTAAACGAGTAAATACATAAAATGGCTATCCATCCAGTGATACTTGCCGGCGGCAGTGGTTCGCGGTTGTGGCCGTTATCTCGACAAAACCACCCTAAGCAGTTTTTGGACTTGCTTGGGGTGGGTGATACCTTACTGCAATCCACTGTTAAGCGGGCTCAGTTATTCAGCGATGTTGAGCCGTTAATCATTGCCAATAAAGAACACCGTTTTTTATTGCAGCATCAAATTGAACCTCTGGGTTTAACCTCTGCCAATGTATTGCTCGAGCCTCATGCAAGAAATACCACTGGTACGGTTGCCTTGGCCTGCTTGAATATTATGCAGTCAGATCCCGATGCCATGTTGTTGTGTTTACCTGCGGACCATTATTTACCTGACTCCAAGGCGTTTTTAGAGGCCGTTGTTAATATGGCGAACGCCTTGCCAGAAAAGTATGTTGGTTTGCTTGGTGTTAAGCCGGATTATGCCGCAACGCAGTATGGGTATATTGAGTTTTTACGTGGCGAGACACTTCATACCGTCACACGGTTTATAGAAAAACCAGAGGTGCAATTAGCCGATGTGCTGTTTGCTCGATCAGATGTGGCCTGGAATAGCGGAGTCGTGATGGCTAGGGCGCAGGATCTGTACGACGCTTTAAGTCTACATACGCCTGTGCTGTTGTTGCAGGTTGAAAAGGCTTTTGCTGAGAGTGATACGCTCTATGATTTTAAGCTTGTGGGCGACTCTTATGGGGACATTGAGAGTCTGCCTTTTGATATAAGCGTGCTTGAAAAAAGTGATGGCATAAAAGTCGCCTTGCTGGATCAGCAGTGGGATGACCTTGGGTCGTGGGCATCATTACTGGCTCGCCGAAAAGCCCTGGGGTTAGCGAATTTTAACGTATTTAACGATGACAAGCTTGTACTGGCCTTTGGTGGAAAAGAGGTCGTTCTTGTGCAAAACGACGACATCTTGTTTGTTGCTGATCAAGATGTCTTGTCTGATATGTCGGCCATTAGCGAGTATTTGATTCGTCATAATATAATGCATCTATTGAATAGGATTGACGTTCATCGACCATGGGGCCAGTTTAAGGTGCTAGCGCAAGATGAGCATTTCATTGTTAAGCGTTTAATGGTTTATCCCGGTGCCCAGATTTCGCTGCAAAGTCACCAGTTTCGCCGAGAAAACTGGGTGGTGGTTAGAGGTCAGGCGGAAGTACAGCTTGATGATCATCTTCAGCTCATTGAAGAGGGTGGCTGTGTCAGCATTGCTCAAAATCAAAAGCACCGCTTAAGAAACCCAAATGAGGGTGTGCTCGAAATCATTGAAGTGCAAACTGGTGAGCGTTTGGATGAGCAGGACATCATTCGTTATGATGATGAGTATCAGCGCCATTTGAAAAATTAAAATAATAGGATTGTTAATATGATGTTGCCGAACCAAATAAAAGAGAAAGCAAGAAGCATTGCCTTAATGATTTTTGATGTGGACGGGGTGTTAACCGACGGTACGCTTGTTTATGGTCCCAAGGGTGAGGAAGTAAAGCATTTCAATGTAAAAGATGGTGTTGGCATTAAGTTACTCCAAACCTATGGCATCGAAGTGGCTATTATTAGTGCAAAAGAATCTGCGCCATTAAAAAAACGAATTTCAGATTTAGGAATTAAACATGCTTATCTTGCTTGCAGAGATAAGTTGCTGGCACTGGATGAACTTACTACCAAGTTGCAAATAGATAACGAGCAGGTTGCGTATTGTGGTGATGATGTTATTGACCTTAAGGTGATGAGAAAAATCGCCCTGGCGATTGCTCCAAATGATGCATACGAGATGGTTAAAAATCATGCGCATTTCATAACGCATGCTGCTGGTGGTAAGGGCGTGGCTCGTGAAGTGGCGGATGTTTTGCTGTCCAGTCGAATGGACTTGGAGCAGGCTTACATAAAAGCCATGCTGCCAGAGTTTGAAGATAAAAAATAAACGCACTTAAGATTTAGGATGAAGTTGTGTCTGCTTATAAAATTGTAATACCTGCGCGTTACGGCTCCAGCCGCTTGCCTGGCAAGCCGCTGATAGAGCTTGCTGGTAAGCCTATGATTCAGCATGTGTACGAGCGCGCCTTGGCAACGGGTGTCTCAGACATTGTGATTGCTACGGATGATCAGCGTATTTTTGATGTTGCTAAGAGCTTTGGTGCTCATGTGGTAATGACATCGGTGAATCATGAAAACGGCACTGAGCGCATTGCTGAGGTCGCTCAACAGTTGGGCTGGGGGGCGGATGATGTAATTGTCAATGTCCAAGGTGATGAGCCTTTGATTCCCCGTGAGCTTATTGAGTTGACCGCAAAAGGATTACTTGATTACCCGCAGGCTGGTATGTCGTCTCTTTGCACGCCGATTGAGTCAGCGGAAGATGCGTTTGATCCTAATGCTGTAAAAGTCGTCTTAGATAATACGGGTTTCGCTATGTATTTTAGTCGAGCGCCTATCCCATGGGATCGCGATTTGTATAAAAGCGGGCAGTCAAAATTAACTCAGCTAGCGCCTGTGTATCGCCACATCGGCATGTATGGCTACCGAGTTTCGTTTTTACAGCAATATGCATCTATGGAGATGACCGCTCTTGAGCAAGCGGAGTGTTTAGAGCAACTACGTGCACTTTGTTATGGGGTCAAGATCCATATGGGTGTTATAGATCAACCGCCAGGCCATGGAGTTGATACACCTGAAGATGTTGCTCGAGTAGAGGCTCAGCTAGCAAGGCTTTAAATTAAGGTTAATTGGCATGCACTGTTCATTATTGGGCGCTGTGTTATCCAGTTAATATGCGTATGATTGCGTAAGGCTAGCAGCTCAAGAAAGGCTTGTTGCTGCTTTGGAATGGCGTCACGATCCAGTGTGATTGAAGAGTAATTGCCTGTGGTGATGGCCATCTCTAAAGCCTTGGCTAAATGCGCTGGTTTTTTTGGGTGCAGCATAAGTACGCGCTGCTGATCTTCTGCCGGCAATTGTTTTATTTGCTTGATTTGAGAAGGGCTTGGAGAAATCCAAAGCATCCAATAGTGGCGAGAAGGTTCGGCTTGAGATTTAAGTAGTGCGTTCATAATTGGCCTGTTTATCCATACAGTGTTTTGCTGGTTGAGTGAACAGTACTGTATAAAAAACCAGTTGTAAAGATCACTTAGTGATCAAATATAGGCACAAATGGCCAATAACATGGAATTGATCCAAAAAACTGCTTGATTCCCTAGGTTCAGATCAATAGAGTTACCAACCCTAAAATTCACCAGCTTCTGTATTTTGTGTGTGAGGCATTCATGCAAGTTTCTGTAGAAACATTAGCAGGCTTAGAACGTAAGCTTGTAATCGATATTCCAGCATCTGACGTTGAGCAAGAAATTGCCAAGCGTTTGGATCAAGTTTCTCGTACCGCTCGTATCGACGGTTTCCGTAAAGGAAAAATCCCAATGCGCGTTATCAAACAGCGCTATGGTCAAGGTGTTCGTCAAGAAGTATTGGGCGAGCAAATGCAGCAAGGCTTCATTAAGGCGGTTACTCAGGAAAAACTGAATCCAGCAGGTATGCCTGCAGTTGAGCCATTAGTAGACGAAGAAGGTAAAGACTTTCAATTCGCGGCTACTTTCGAAATCTATCCTGAAGTGAAAGTTTCTGGTTTAGAAAATATCAGCGTTGAGAAATTCGCATCTGAAGTAACCGATGCTGATCTTGAAAACATGATTGATATTCTTCGCAAGCAACAAGCTAAGTTTGAAGTATCTGAAGCCGCTGCTAAAGATGGCGACAAAGTTAAGATCGATTTTGATGGCTACGTTGATGGCGAAGCATTCGAAGGCGGTAAAGCGGAAGGGTATGATCTAACTCTTGGCTCTAAGAGCATGATCCCTGGTTTTGAAGATCAAATCGTTGGCATGAAAGCCGGTGATGAAGGTACGATCAAGGTTACCTTCCCTGCTGAATACCAAAGCGAAGCGCTTGCTGGTAAAGATGCAGAGTTTAAAATCAACGTTATTCAAGTTGAAGCTTCTGAGCTGCCTGAGCTGAACCA
>JBNMQC010000154.1:0-5640 GCA_051277445.1 Bermanella sp.
CAATCTTCCCGGTACTCGTCATGCTCTGTCTTCTTGCAGGCTTGTTCTATACTGTGCTCACACGTTTCGTTCAAGTGCGTTTATTCTCAGAAATGGTGCGCTTGATAAAATCGAACAAGAGCTCCGACCAAGGCATTTCATCGTTTCAAGCATTAGCCGTGTCGCTTTCAGGCAGAGTCGGGGTCGGTAATATCGCTGGCGTTGCAACCGCAATTGGCATTGGTGGCCCGGGTGCAATATTTTGGATGTGGGTAGTTGCTATTCTTGGTGCAGCAACCGCTTATATTGAAGCGACTCTCGGTCAAATTTACAAAGAGACTGATATTGAAACAGGTGAATACCGTGGTGGACCTGCGTTCTACATTGAAAAAGCAATGGGGCAAAAATGGTATGCATGGATTTTCGCTATTGCCACCATCATAGCCTGCGGGTTATTGCTGCCAACCGTGCAATCCAATGCTATCGGCGGCGCTATTGCTCAAACTCTTGGAGAGGGCACCACAATTCAAACATCTATTGGCGCATTAAGTTCCTATAAAATAATTACTGGCTTGGTCATCGTCACCATGCTCGGATTTATTATTTTTGGTGGTGTTAAACGTATCGCTCACTTCGCGCAAGTCGTGGTTCCCTTTATGGCGCTTGCCTATATCATTACCGCGCTTGCGGTTATTGGCTTAAACATTGACCAACTACCAAGTATTATTGGTTCGATATTCGCCGACGCATTTACCCCAATAGCAGGGCTAGGCGCGGCAATTGGTATCGGTGTCAAACGTGGAGTTTATTCTAACGAAGCTGGCCAAGGTACTGCGCCCCATGCCGCTGCTGCGGCCGAAGTAGATCACCCAGCACAACAGGGCTTAGTTCAGTCTTTTTCGATCTACATCGACACCTTGTTTATCTGTACAGCAACGGCTTTCATGATCTTAATTACAGGGATGTACAACGTAGTTGACGGTGGTGGCGGCTTCATTTTACAGAATATCGCTGCCGGCATATCACATGAAGGCCCGGCCTTTACGCAGATGGCCATCGAAAGCGTTATGCCTGGTTTCGGCAACCCGTTTGTTGCTGTAGCATTGTTTTTCTTTTCGTTTACCACCTTACTTGCGTACTACTATATCGCTGAAAGCAACGTTGCCTATATTCGACGTTCAATCAAAATTCCTGGAGCCATTACGATCTTGAAAATAGTCTTGATCTCAGCCGTATTTTTTGGCGCGGTGATCAAGTCTCAAGTTGTCTGGGACCTCGGTGATATTGGCTTAGGCATTATGGCTTGGGTCAACATTATCGGCATACTGATCATTTTCTTTATGGGCCGCCCAGCAATGCGTGCGCTCAAGGATTACGAAGCACAAAAAGCCGCAGGCGTTACTAAATACACGTTTGATCCCATAAAGCTCGGCATAAAAAATGCTCATTTTTGGGAAAATAAAAAGTAGAGAGTAATGTAGCCGTTGCTTATTAATCATTGATAAGCAACGGTTTAGTTTTAATCGCAAAACTAGTAGCTGCAGGTAATAAGCTTACATACTCTGATTTGCCCTCAAGCAAATCACTTAAAGTTTCAAGAATACCCCTTCTCTAGATTGAGAATAATCCACCTTTTTTAAACGCCAAGGATGCATTCAGAAAGGCGTTTCAAGCGATCAAAATCATTCTGATTATTTAGCTATTTCATAAAGAATATAGGAGTTAGACGGCTTTCAGCATGCTGCTATCCACACCTCCTTTGCACACCTGAAATACACACTATTTGAAGATCACAGCAAGTAAACATGCCGCCATTACGTTTCCATTAGATCGAAATAAGGCACGCCTTAACTGTCCATAACCATCATTACACCCGTTTGTGAGAAATTGAGCGTCCCTAATAAACACCACAGGAAACAGTTTCAATGAAATACAAAAAGATACTTACAATGGTATCGCTAGCGCCAGCGGTTTTAATCGCAGGTATGGCGGTATCAACGGCAGGTGAACTGCAAGATGATCAGCTTCAAGCCGAGCTACAAGCTGGCGCTTTAAATATCAGCGAATGCATAATACAGCAGGACGTTGGCGGGTCGAACTCAGAAATGCAGCTAATCCCTATTAAAGACCCTTGTGATGATGGCGGTGGCGGTGGCGGAGGTGGTGGTCCTTACAGAGCACCGAGCACACCCAGTTCAATAAGTTACGCCCCTTATACAAATGGCGAGACTATCTGGGTTAGCTGGGGTCAAAGTGAAGGTTACGGATTCTCAGTTCGCTATCAGTTACTTGAACGCAGAAATTCTGGATCTTGGATCCAAGTCTATAATGGCTATAGTCGAAGCTACACTCTAAGCAACAAACCAGCTGGTAAATACAGCTACAAGGTACGGGCAACCAACACCGGCTACCAAAGCTCATACCGCACCGGCAGCAGCTCTATTATTAACCCGCGACAAGACGATAATCTGTACACCAATTATTCATCAGCCATGCTAGCTATGGATCAAAAGAACCAGCAATTTCGCTCATCTACGCAAGGCGCAAAGACAGTCTTGTCACGGGCAAAAATGGCCGGTCAAGGCAACGTTCGCACTACCACAGATGAAAATCGCTTCTACCTTGGAGATGGGTTTGACTTAGTACGTGGAACCTTAAAGGAAACTTGTTTAGATGTTACCAACCCTGGGTTCGTGATTACTAAAACGCCGCCACTTCAACCGAGCACATTTGACATAAGTTATGTTAATGACAATCGCCAACTAGCGGAACTTTTAGAGGTGTCTCAATCGGCACAAATTGGCTTCGCTGGTGATGATTTCAGCTTAGGCCTTTCTGGCGAAAAAGAACGATATGTAAAATCAGTCACAGACGAAAGTCATGTCCGGTTCGTGGTCAAAGTTAACAATCGTCGAGAATTTTGGAAGCTCAATACCCCTACAGACGCGATTTATCCAGAACTAGTCAGCCAAGTCCTTTCGCCAAACGACAATGAAGCTAAAGCCGATTTCCGTGAACGCTGTGGTGACAATTTCATCAATAGCGCCAACCTCGGATCAGCCTTGTATTTGGTTTTCACCTTCGACGCGAAAAAGTATAGCTACGAAGAGCGTGAGAGTGCAAAAGCCGAACTCGGCCTTAAAATCGGAGACCTATTTTCAGCCAACGGTTCGTCTGGGTCTTCTTCATCATTGACGGAAGTACTCAATCGTTTAGAGGTCAAAATAAATGCCGATCAAGTAGGCGGCCCTATCGGTTTAGCAGCCAGCATTAATCCGACAAATGTGATGCAGAAATACAATCAATTTGTTCAAGATACTAATCCTACCAACTGGGCCGCGGTTGATTACAGCACCAATCTATATCAACGACCGACCGTGTACAGCGCGTTCTCGCACGAACAAATATTTTCTAAGTACTCAGGCAACCAAGGACCTTTAGCGCAAATGAAGCGCTGGTTAGACATAAGCGTGCAACACAAAGAACGCTGCGATCCTTGGGGCGAATACGGTCAAAATAGACCAACCCAATGTGGCACCTCAGAAGCAGAAATCAGTATTGCAATGGATTTATGCAGGGAAACACGAGAGTGGGCCGACTGTGTGCACCCGTTTCAATACAACACTGGCAACATTACCACCACAACACCAGGCACCTATTTACTAAGCTGGCTTTCAAGTAATGTTCAAAAGCTTAACGAGGCAACTAAATCACAAAGCTACAACCACCATGTACATAGAGGTTCAAAGCAGGTAAGTGATTCAACTTGCCTAGCCTCAAGCCTATGCTTTACCAATAAGTTTCGTGGCACTGGCCCAGGCATTGGTAAAGGGTTCTCGGTATATACGGCTTACTATGACAATCCCAGAGGCAACGGTCGGACTTATTCGGCCTCGCCCAAGCATTGCGCTCTAACCCGAGCTTATTTGAAAACAGCCAAACCGCCTTTCGGCGACACTACAGCTGACTGGAATTATAGCGTTGACGTTATTGGCCAATGCCCTTCTACGGAAAACTTTATTGTTATTCCATAGTAAAACTATCGTAAAACCGCAGTAAACCAACTGCTTAATTTAAAAGGGTCGGTGCAAGAACTGCTTTGACAGCTTAAACGCCAGTCAAATCAATTTTCACCGACTCTTTTGAAGCTTAGGGGGCATTCTAATACTGTCGCTCTAAAAAAAATCTGTCCTAGCCATCCCTGGCAATTATTTAGAGCACTAATCACGCCCTTATCAACAAGATTTAGGCTGTAAGCGCGCCACAACTTTCTAATTAAACCCCGAGTTAAGGTTACTCATGATGCAACTATCCAAGCGTCTGTAGCAATCGGCTAGTGGTGATCTTAGGACTATGCTAGAGTAAAGATTCAGTCTTTTTTCCCTACGATAAGTTCATGAGCAGTAACGTCATCATCGGTGCTTGGTACGTCACGCCAGACCAAAACAAACTCTCGCTCAACGCCAAAGACTACGTCATTGAACCTTTAGCCATGGCTGTTTTAGTTTATTTTGCAAAAAACCCTAGCAAAGTAATAAGCCTTGAAGAGCTTGTCGACCATGTTTGGAAAGGTCGAGTGGTTGGTGACCATGCTATTTATAGAATTATCAATCAGATTCGAAAGATATTAGGTGAAGACACCGATGTTTGTTACATAACAACGATTCGTAAAAAAGGTTATCAGCTAAACCCGCAGGTTAAATGGGTAGATTCGGTTGCCCCAGAAGGTGACAAACATCTTGATCCTCCCAATGTAAGACCGAATAAATCTAGGACATTTTCACCCAAGCCCTGGCTGATTATCGTCGCAGCACCATTAGTTGCACTAGGAATTTGGTTCGTCGCCAGCTATTTAATTCAATCAATGAATTATGACGCTATAAAAACATTTAATGTTGTTAAACCGTTTAGTGTCTTAATTGGAAAAGAAAAGGATGCAAGTTATTCACCAAACGGCCAATTCATAAGTTATAGCCACCTGCCGATGTCGGGCCAGCACTTTAAGATTTACATACAGTCGGTTGACGGCAAATCGCCAAGACAAATAACCACGGAACTCGGCGATGATTTTTCCGCGTCGTGGTCGCCGGACAGTTCCGAGCTGGTTTTTGTAAGGCACGTTGAGGGCGCATGTAATATTATGCGAATCAGCATTAAGGAAAACAGCACAACCCCGCTAACAGTCGTAGCTTGCAATACCAGCGGCCTTGCCAATGAAGTCGTCTGGGGGCCTTCTGGAAATATTTACTACACTGACTCATTGTCAGCGGTAGATCCGTATAAGATCTATAAGTACTCTTTAAAGACATCCAAAAAAGAACAACTCACCAACCCCGTAAGTGGCAATTCAAAAGGCGACATTCATATCGCCTTGGCCCACAATGGAAGCCAGCTAGCATTTACCAGAGACAAAAATTGGGGAGCAACTCAGGTAAAGTTATTAGACTTGAAAACCCAACAGGTGACCGACCTGTTTAGTTTGAGCGGCTGGAGAAAGGCGCTTGCGTGGTCATTTGATGATCAAAATCTGTACTATATTGATAAAGATGACAATATAAACGCGTATTCGATTAGATACAGTTTTCATAAAAAGGTATTGGAAAACTCAGACACCTTGCATTCAATCAGCAGTCACAAGACTGAAGATAAATTAGCCATCAT
>JBNMQC010000155.1:0-5637 GCA_051277445.1 Bermanella sp.
TGCATCAACAGCTCCTATGTTGGCCCATTTGATGGACCTCATTGAGCAAACCTACCAAAACCCAACCATAGAAGCGCGCACCACATTAGTCCTTATTATCTTAGGGATTTTTGCATTGCGAGGATTGGGTAGCTTCTTGGGTGATTTCTTTTTAGCAAAAGTAGGCAGAACCGTTGTGCATAAACTGCGCACGGCATTATTTAATCACTACTTGATTTTGCCAAATGAGTTTTTTGATAAGCATGCAAAGGGTCATATTATCTCTAAGATTACCTTTGATGTGGAGCAAGTGTACGGATCCATCACGAATGCTGTGACCAGCTTAGTGCGCGAAGGTCTGACGGTGATTTTCTTGCTTGGCTATATGTTTTACATGAACTGGAAGCTGACACTTATCTTTTTTGCCGCAGCCCCTTTTTTAGCGTTTATCGTTAAAAAAGCGAATAAATATTTCAAGCGATACAGTACCAATGTCCAAGGCAGTATGGGGCATGTTACTCAGGTGGCTGGTGAAGCAGTGAATGCTTATCAAGAAGTTAAAATATTCTCTGGCCATGAGTATGAGCAGAATAGATTTTCAAAAGCCAGTGATACCAATCGCATTCAAACCTTAAAATTTGCCCGTGTTAAAGCCATTAGTGTGCCTATGATGCAAATGATTGTGGCCATGGCGATTGGTGCCTTGATGTGGGTAGCTTTAGATCCACTTGTGATTGGTGGTATGGATTTCGGTCAGCTAATGGCGTTCATGACCGCTGCCAGTACGTTGGCTAAGCCAATGAGGACCTTGGCTGGGATCAATGCGTTATTGCAGCAGGGCGTTGTGGCAGCAAGAAGCATTTTCTCTGTACTTGGCCATGCGGCTGAGGATGATGCTGGGGATACCAGTATTAAAAAGGCGCAGGGAGCGATTCATATTGACCATTTACATTTCCAGTATCCTGGCTCTGATGAAAAGGTATTAAAAGACATTCAATTGGATGTGAAACCCGGACAAAGCGTGGCGCTGGTTGGTAAGTCTGGCAGTGGTAAGTCCACTTTGATAAATTTATTGACGCGTTTTTATGATTTTAAAGACGGCGATATCTTGCTTGATGGTCGTAGTATTAAGGACTATCCGTTGGATGATTTGCGACGCCAAATCGCGCTGGTGAGTCAGGGCGTCACCCTGTTTAATGATACAGTCTTCAATAACATTGCCTATGGTGCCTTGGCAGATAAAACGGAAGAAGAGGTGTATGCGGCAGCAAAAGCGGCCCACGCATTGGAATTTATTGAACAAATGCCACAGGGGATGCAGACCATGATTGGTGATGATGGTGTCATGCTATCAGGTGGTCAGCGTCAGCGATTAGCCATTGCCCGAGCCATATTGAAAGATGCCCCTATTTTAATTTTGGATGAAGCAACCAGTGCGTTAGATACCGAGTCCGAACGTTTTATTCAGAAAGCTTTAGACAACCTAATGAAAGACCGAACAAGTTTTGTGGTGGCGCATCGGTTAAGTACCATCGAGAAAGCCGATACCATTCTTGTGGTGAATAACGGTGAAATCGTTGAGCGTGGTGATCATAAAACCTTGATACAAAAACAAGGGTTTTATAAAAACCTGCATGACATGCAGTTTAATGGGTAGATTGTGTTAGAGCGATTATTTAATCTGGCTTGGTATGGTCGCGTACAATGGACTTGGGTTTTATGGCCCTTGACTATGCTGGTCGGCTTGATTACCTCCCGCAAACGAGAAGCGTACCTTGCCGCTAATATGCAGCACTATGCCGTACCTGTGATTGTGGTGGGGAATATCACGGTAGGTGGTACTGGAAAGACCCCTGTCGTGCAGTCGATGGTAAAGTACCTGCAAGACTTAGGTTATCGCCCAGGTATTATCAGTCGTGGTTATGGTGGTACGCTGGGTGCTTTCCCGCACCTTATTCAAGATCAGGACCCTTCAAGTATGGTCGGGGATGAGCCTTACATGCTGTTTCAATCCTTGAATATCCCCGTTGTAGTTGATCCTGTGCGTACTCGTGCCGTTTCATTTATTCTTGAATCAGGTGTCGATGTCATTATCAGTGATGATGGTTTGCAACACTATCAATTGCATCGTGATTATGAGGTGTGTGTCATTGATGGTTTGCGTAATTTAGGCAATGGTCAGTTAATGCCGGTTGGTCCATTACGTGAACATAAGGCTCGTCTAGAGACTGTTGATTATGTTTTAAAGCAACAGTCTGGTTTATCGGAGACAGCTTTTCAGATCGAGCCTGTTGCTTGGGTTAATGTGTTAACGGGTAAGCATCAACAATTGTCTGAGTTTGATGTGAAACCAGATGCGGTTGCAATTGCGGGTATTGGAAATCCCGATAAGTTCAAGCGTACACTAGAAGAGCTTGGTATTCATTGTGCACATAAATGGTTTCCGGATCATCATGGCTACACTCAAGCTGAGTTGTCGGTTCTGCCTAGCCAAGTATTAATGACAGAAAAAGATGCGGTTAAAATAAAACCGTTTGCGGGTAATGATATGTGGTATTTGAAAATTTCGGCTCGCTTACCTGATGCATTCCTTCAAAATTTGAAACTGAAACTCGAACAGTGGAAACAAGATCATGGATAAAAAACTACTATCATTGTTAGTCTGCCCTATGTGTAAAGGTAACCTTATCTTAGATAAGGAAAAGTCTGAGCTAATATGTAAGTTCGACGCGGTGGCATACAAAATTGACGATGGAATTCCTGTCATGCTGCCAGAAAGCGGTCGTCCTTTGACGACTGATGAGAAACTTGCCAAATAAATTACTTAAAGTATAAAAATGGGTCCTGAGCTTTGCCTTTGTATCTAATCTCAAAGTAAAGCTTTGCCTGTTTACCATCTCCTTCGCCGACGGCTGCAATCAACTGGCCTTTTTTAACGTGATCGCCTTCATAAACATAATTTGAGTAGTTGTTACCATAAACACTGATAATGTTATTGGGGTGTTGAACCAATATTAAGTTGCCATAGCTATTAATGGCATCGCCGCTGTAAATCACTTTTCCATTATCAATAGCAACAATGGGGTCGCCTAATTTTGATGCCAACTCGACACCATGTTTATGCTGCGAATATTCTATTTGGTTGAGGTTTGGTTGTTTTTCAAGTGGCCACTTAAAGTGGTTTGAGACACTAAAAGTAGGCGCTGTCGCCTCTGGGCTAGCTAGCGTGTCGGTAAGTTTTTGTATGAGAGGTAAAAGCAGGGCCTGTTGCTCTGTGGCGGTGCTTGTTTGATTGGTGTTAAGTGACTGCAGTCCCAATGTAACGCTCGTAAACATCAATAGCGCCAAAACAAAGGTTAAGCCGAGTTCTCGATACCCTATGTGATGACGTAGAATGTGATCGGAAGTGGCCTCAAGTCGCGCTAGGCGCTTATCCATGTGGGTGACACGGTTATTCAGGCCTAATAAGAATCGAGCACTGCCTTTTGGCTGGCTTTTAAGGTTAATCGCTTTGCTTTGGCGTGTTTCATTTTTCACGAGCTTTGGTTGGGTTAACATGGTCATGTTTGCCGTTATATTTTAATAATTTAGTAAAAGCATAATGTTTGCCAGTTTTGAAAATAGGCTTTGAAATGGAATGCTCGGGTTAGAAAGCTAGCCATAGCGGCAAGTTTCTTCCTGAAAAGGGGCAGAAAGAGGTCATGAATTTATGAAAGTATTATTTGTTTGCTTGGGTAATATTTGCCGGTCTCCTACGGCTGAGGCTGTACTTCGGCACCTGGCTCTTGCCCGTCAGTTGGATTTAGAGATTGATAGCGCTGGCACCGCTGCCTACCATATTGGTAAATCTCCTGATGCTCGATCTCAGCAGGCTGCAAGTGAGCGGGGTATCTCGATGCTAGGGCAGACTGCCCGCCAGGCTTGCGTTGAAGATTTTTATCGTTTTAATTATATCTTTGCAATGGACAAGGCAAATTATCAGGATTTATTAAAAATTAAGCCGTCTAACGCCAGTGCTCAGTTATCTTTGTTTTTAAATGAATTTGGGCAAATGGGGTATGACGAAGTGCCAGACCCTTATTACGGTGGTGAGCAGGGGTTCGAGTTGGTTCTGGATTTACTTGAAGATGCATGTGGGCATTTTCTTAATGGGAAAGTTTTACCGTGAATATTCAACCTAATGTGTCGTTGCAGGCATTCAATACCCTGGGCGTTCAGTCATATGCTCAGTATATGGCACAAGTGGCGAGTGTTGAGCAGTTCAAAGAAGTGGCTGCATTTGCCCATGAGTCAGGCCTAGATATAAAAGTGTTAGGTGGCGGCAGTAATGTGGTCTTACCTGAACATGTCAGTGGTGTAGTAGTGCAGTACACGTCAGAAACGTGTGATGTGTTGGATGAGTCGGATGCAGACGTGTTAATTAGAGTCGGTGCAGGATTTAATTGGCATCAGCTTGTCATGGATTCCTTGAGTCAAGGCTGGTATGGATTACAAAATCTGGCCTTTATACCTGGCTCGGTTGGAGCGGCGCCGGTACAAAATATTGGTGCTTACGGAGTTGAAGTTAAGGAGTTCATTAAACACGTGCACGGTATTTCCCTTGATACACTGGAGTCGTTCACACTCTCAAATGAGGCGTGTCAGTTTGAATATCGGGAAAGCATTTTTAAACATGCTTTGAATGGACAGGTACTGATTACTGCGGTGGATTTTATGTTAAGTAAAGCCCCTGATGTGAACGTGAATTACGCGCCTTTAGATAAGATGGCAAAAGAGCAGGGTGTGCCCACGCCTTTAGAATTGGCTGGCTGGGTTATTGATGTACGCAAAAGTAAATTGCCAATACCAAGTGAACTTCCGAATGCGGGTTCCTTTTTTAAAAACCCAGTGATTAGTTTTGAGGTATTTACGGGTTTACAGAATCGTTTTCCTGATATGCCCTATTATGAGCAAGCAGCTGGCGTGAAAGTACCGGCTGGTTGGTTGATTGATCAGCTGGGTTTGAAAGGTAAGGTATTTGGGCCAGTTAGTGTGCATAAGCAGCAAGCTTTGGTGTTGATTAATCATGGTGGTTCAGGCGCGGATGTACTGTTAGCCGCGCAAAAGATTAAACAAGCGGTGAAAGCGAATTATGGGATTGAGCTAGAACAAGAGCCGAGGGTGTTTGCTTAGCGGGTAGTGCTTCGATAAAAGTAATTTTGTATCTTTAATTAAGATAATAAAAAAGGGACTCAGTGAGTCCCTTTTTTATGTGCGAGTCTAATGCTTAATTAGACTCTTGTGCCGCGCGTGCTTCCGCTTCGCGCTGACGGCGCTTCACTTCACGAGGGTCATTGTAAGCACGTTTTGGCTTAGCTCGTGACTCTGGCTCGCTTTGTGGTGCATCGCTAGCAGAAGGTGTTAGTTGAGCTGGCGTTGGTGCAACAGGAGTAGCATCGGCAGGTTTATCAACGATGGTCTCTTCTTTTGCGGGAGTTTTAGCCGTCGCAACTTCAGGTGCTTGTTTAGGCTCTGCTTTGGCTTCAGGCTTTTGTGTTGGTTGAGCGTCTGTTTTTTGCTCAGTTTTCACGTCCGCTTTGGCTTCTTTAGGCTGCTTAGCTTCAACTGCTTTCTCTACAGGTGCTTTGCTAACGTCAGCTTGTGCTGGTTGTTTTTCGG
>JBNMQC010000156.1:0-5633 GCA_051277445.1 Bermanella sp.
TAACGGACCAGGTTTGAATACCGATTCAAAAGAAAAAATAACAGAGCCTTTCTATACCACTAAAAGCAACGGCACAGGTTTAGGCCTGCCAGTGGTTAACGCAGTGGTACGTGCTCATTATGGAAAATTAAGTTTCTTTAATCAAAAAGAAGGTGGCGCATGCTTTGTTATGTCGTTACCCATTAGCCATCAAGCAGTTAATAAGGAGGTGGGCAATGAATCACTTTAAAATGTTGATCGTGGAAGATGATAGCCAGTTGCGCGAAGCCATTGTTGACACACTTCAGCTTCAAAAAATACAAACATTCGAAGCAAGCAGTGCCGAAGACGCCATGGTGTTTTTAAAGCGTCAATCGGTGGATATGATTTTATCCGACATTAGTATGGGTACCTTATCTGGTTTTGATTTGCTGAATCATGTGAAGAGCCAATATCCTGCTATCCCCGTTGTGCTTATGACCGCTTTTGGCGAAGTTGAAAAGGCAGTACAAGCCATTCAACAAGGTGCCATGGATTATCTAGTAAAACCCTTTGAGGTCAGTGTGCTGGTTGAAACCGTTAATCAATTTAGACACCAATCCAGTGAGCAAGCTAAAAGTAATGACCCTGTGGCGCAAGACCCGTCTAGTCGTGCCTTGTTAAAGTTAGCCCAGCAAGTGGCTAAAAGTGAAGCAACGGTTCTAATTAGCGGCGAAAGTGGGACGGGTAAAGAAGTATTGGCTCGCTATATTCATCAAAATAGTGAGCGAAAAAGTGGGCCTTTTGTGGCCATTAACTGTGCCGCTATTCCTGAGAATATGTTGGAATCTACTTTATTTGGTTATGAAAAAGGCGCTTTTACCGGTGCTTATAACAGCATGCCCGGTAAGTTCGAACAAGCCCAAGGTGGCACCTTATTGCTGGACGAAATCAGCGAAATGGAAGTGGGACTACAAGCAAAACTATTACGAGTATTGCAAGAGCGTGAAGTTGAGCGCTTAGGTGGTCGCAAAACCATTCCATTGGATGTTCGTATCTTGGCCACTACCAATCGAAATCTGATGGAGTATGTAAATGAAAAGAAATTTAGAGAGGACTTATACTACCGTTTAAGTGTCTTTCCTTTGCAGTGGAAGTCACTGCGTGAGCGTCCTCAAGATTTACTGCCTATCGCCGAGCGCTTATTACATAAGCATTGTAAAAAGCAAAATAAGTCGGCACTCATATTTGATGAGAGTGCTCAGCAGAAATTACAGCAGCACAGCTGGCCTGGAAATGTCCGTGAACTGGATAATGTGATTCAACGTGCCTTGATTATTCAAACGGGCCATAGCATTACAGCAAGCGACATCGTCTTAAATCTAGATGCACAATCACCTACGCAAGATGCGAACCCATTTAAAGGTTTGGATATGTCCATTCCCGCTCAGGCCAGTGAAGTAAGTCAGCCGGTTGATGCACTAGGAGACAATTTAAAACAGCGCGAATACACCTTGATCATAGATGCCCTAAAGCATGAAAAGAATAAAAAACGAGCCGCTGAAAAGCTCGGAATCAGCCCTCGAACCTTGCGTTATAAAATGGCGCAAATGCGGGAGCAAGGCATCGATATTCAATCCAATTTGATGATGTAGAAAGTCAAATCATTTAATTTAATTGGCCTGTGTTATGCAATTAACACTCACGAATGGAAAAAATGTCAGGAAGACGTCTAACAGGGACGTCAAGGCAGGGAAGCTGCCAACGGATGGCATTTTTTTGGCAGACAATGTAATGAGGTGAAACATGGTTGATAGAGCTGATATTAATAGTGTGCTATCCCAACTACGCCAGGTGCGCTCTCAAATACAAGAGCCAAATGGACTTGAGAAATCAGCAGCAGACCGACTAACCGAAGAAGTCGATAAACTGCAAAAACAAAGTGCAAATTACCCAGATGTTCAGGCAGACCCAAATGTGCCTGATTTTCAAACCATGTTTGGCAACGCCATAAATAATGTCAATAAGCTGCAGCAAACAAGTGGTGATTTACGTACGCGTTTTGAAAAAGGCGATCCTATGGTGGATTTGCCTGAGGTTATGATTGCCGCGCAAAAAGCCAGTGTTTCATTTGATGCCATGAAAGAAGTCCGCAATAAACTCGTGGATGCCTACAAAGATATTATGAACATGCCAGTTTAACGATAGGTGTTTGTTTATCACTTTTTTAATTTTCTAGACAACCGTAGTTAAGGTTACTCCAAATGGCCACAGATAACGTACCAGCAGAAACAGGGGATAATTTTCCTGCAGAATCGGACCCAAATGTCAGTGATTCTGCAGATAATTTTAATGAAACCCTGCCTGAGGCCATGGATGCCAGCGAAATAAACCCTATTATGATGGGCTTTAATAAGCTCACGATCGTCCGCCAAGTGGCTTTATTAATTGGGTTTGCAGGTTTGCTTGCTTTAGGGATTGGTGTGGTGATCTGGTCTCAAGAAACCCAGTATCGCCCGTTAATCAGTAATCTTGAAGATTTTAATGCTAAAGAGATACTTTCCATTTTGGATCAAACCGGTATTGATTATCGCATCAATCCTACTACCGGTATTGTTACCGTCCCCGAAACCGATATTCATGAAGCACGTCTGGCGCTTGCTCCGGTTTTAGCCGAGGTAGATGACTCCGTCGGTTTGGAATTATTAGATAAAGAACAAGGACTTGGCACCAGTCAATTTATCGAAAGCGCTCGCTATCGCCGCGGACTGGAAGGCGAGTTGGCCAGAACCATTTCCAGTTTGCAAAGCGTGCGCAATGCGCGAGTACATTTGGCACTGCCTAAACAGTCCGTGTTTGTTCGCGATGACCGTGAACCAAGGGCCTCGGTTTTTCTTGAAATTTACGGTGGTAAAGGTCTTAAGCAAGCCCAAGCAGAAGCGATTATCAACTTGGTGGCCAGCAGCATTGCAGAGCTTCCCGTTGAAAATGTCACCCTGGTCGATCAAAAAGGTAACTTGCTCAGTAAAGATGACAAAAATTCCGACGATCTACTGGCTGCAAAACAGTATGAATTCACCCGTAAACTTGAAGACAATTTAAACCAACGAGTACAGCGTATTTTAGAGCCTGTGCTAGGTGCCGATAACTTTCAGGCAGAAGTCAGCGCGGATCTGGACTTCACCTCAGTTGAGCAAACACAAGAGCTGTATAACCCAGATCTCATTGCATTGCGCAGTGAACAGACCTTAGATGAAGAAAGTCTAAACAAGGTTGATGGGGGCATACCGGGTGCATTAACCAACCAACCGCCGGGGGTTGCAGAGGCGCCAGAGGTGGCCAATGCCGACGGAGAACCTCAAGGACAACCGATAGAGCGTCGTAGTGAGGCTACCCGCAACTATGAAGTTGACCGCACTTTGAGTCATACTCAACATCAGGTAGGCAAAGTGCGCCGAGTTACAGTGTCTGTTGCAGTAAATGATCGTTCTCGTGTTAACCCGCAAACGGGGACAACCGAGACCGTTACCTGGACAGCAGAAGAGTTGACGCGTTTAGAATTGCTAGTCAAAGATGCCGTTGGTTTTAATGCGGCACGAGGCGATAGCGTCAGTGTTATCAATAGTGCGTTCCTTGGTGGGCCACAAGAATTAGGTGAACCGGACTTCTGGCGTCAGCCTTGGTTCTGGGAGATTGTGAAACAAGTCTTAGCTGGGTTGTTCTTACTGATTGTGATCTTTGGTGTAATTCGTCCGATTGTTCGTAATCTTATCGAACGTGGCAAAATGGATGAAAACGCAGAGATCGAAGGTGAATTGGATGAGTTGGGTAATGGTGACGACTTATTTGGTGATGACAAAGTTACCCTAGCGGGCGCCGATGAATTCTTACTGCCCGGTGCCAGCGAAGGGTTTGAGCGTCAATTGGATGCACTTAAAGGACTGATTGCTGAAGACCCAGCAAGAGTGGCGCAAGCATTTAAGAAATGGGTGAACAATGCCGAAGGATGATCAAAAACCAAATGCAGAACAAGGACAAGTACCTGCTATGGCCCCTAAAGGGGAATTGGCCAGCTTAGATCATAAGCAACGTGCTGCCATCTTGTTAATGAGTCTGGGTGAAAAAGACGCAGCCGAATTACTGAAACACCTTGGGCCTAAAGAAGTGCAGGCTGTGGGGGCCACCATGGCCCAATTAAAAGACATTACGCAATCTCAAGTAGAAGGGGTGGTGGCAGAGTTTCTCGACAGCCTATCCGGGCAAACCGGTTTAGGTTTAGGTGCGGATGAATACATTCGCAACATGCTGACCCAAGCACTGGGTGCGGACAAAGCCGGCGGTTTGATCGACCGAATTTTATTAGGCGGTAACACCACAGGTTTAGACACGTTGAAATGGATGGAAAGCCGAGCCGTGGCTGACATCATTCGTCACGAACACCCGCAAATTCAAGCCATTGTTATTGCGTATTTAGAAAGTGATCAGGCAGCTGAAATTCTTTACAACTTCGATGAAAAAGTTCGACTCGATATCATGATGCGCGTTGCATCATTGCAAGCGGTTCAACCAGCTGCCCTTCAAGAACTCAATGATATTCTCGAGAAACAGTTCTCAGGTAATCAAGGTCAACAAACCACCGCCATGGGTGGTGTGAAAGTATCCGCTGGCATTATTAATAATTTAGACAGTACCCTAAGCGGCGAACTGCTTGATCAAATTAAAGAAGTGGACGAAGAACTTGGCGTTCAAATTCAAGACCTTATGTTTGTATTTGAAAACCTCAATGAAGTGGATGATCGCGGTATTCAAGTATTACTGCGTGAAGTATCAGGCGACATGCTGACCGTTGCACTTAAAGGTGCCGACGAGGAGCTTAAAGAGAAAATCTTCCGCAATATGTCTAAACGTGCGGCTGAACTTCTACGTGACGATCTTGAAGCGAAAGGGCCTGTTAAAGTTAGTGAAGTGGAAGGGGCCCAAAAAGAAATTCTCACAATTGCACGCCGAATGGCGGACGCTGGCGAAATTGTGCTAGGTGGTGCAGGTGGTGAGCAGATGCTGTAATCGGCTTCGCTAATCCCTAATCAATGAAATTTTAGAGTGCAGTAACCATGACCGAACGCCGCGAGCGTATACCCGCCAGTGAAGTAAAAGATTCTAAGCGCTGGAATTTGCCGTTTTGGACCGAGCCTAAACACCTTGTCCACAAAGAAGAGCATGCTCAAGAAGAGCACGAAGAGGTTTTGGTTGAAGATGAAGAAATTGAAGTTGAACCACTCACCGCTGAGCAACTAGAAAGTATTCGTCAAGAAGCATTTAACGAAGGCTTAGAGCAAGGTCTAGTAGAAGGTCGTCAAAAAGGCGAAAAGTTGGGCCACGAAGAGGGCTATCAAGAAGGTCTTATTCAAGGCAAAGAAGAAGGTCGAAAGCTCGGTTTTGATAGCGGTTTTGAACAAGGTGAAAAGCAAGCGTTTAATAATGGCACTAAAGAAAATGAAAAACAGTCAAAGAAGTTAGAAACCATATTGGCGTCTATCCAAGCTCAAATCGATGAGCAGAAAAAAGAATTAACCGATAACCTGCCCGATATTATCTTGGCCATTGCAAAAGCCGTTATCACAGAAGAACTCAGTCAAGGCAGTGAACACATTATCACCTTAGTTGAACAGGCGCTC
>JBNMQC010000157.1:0-5632 GCA_051277445.1 Bermanella sp.
CCTGAGTCAAAAGGACAGTGACTTGGTTGTATGGCTGATTCGCAATCACCTATTGTATTCTCAAACGGCCCAGCGAGTTGACCTAGCAGACCCTGACGCCATCCACCACTTTGCGACGCAAGTGGGTGATCGTCGTCACCTTGATTACCTGTATATCTTCAGCGCAGCCGATATTTTCAGCACCAATAAAAAATTATGGACAAGCTGGCGCGCGGAACAAATGCGCACACTCTACAGTGAAACACTGCACTTAATTCGCCGCGGCTTAGATACGCCAATTAATAAAGATGATTGGGTGCAAGAAACTCAACAAGCGGTGATTGAACGTTTAAGTGAATACGGCTATCAAGAAGAAGATGTTTTTGAAATGTGGGCGAACCCAGGTGACGAATACTTTCTGCGAGAAAGTGTCGACACATTAGTTTGGCATGCGCTTGCTTTATTCAAGCACAAAGATACAGCCAAGCCGTTAGTCCTCATTGGCGACACCAGTGATAAAGCGCTTGAAGGTGCCACGCAGATTTTCATTCATATGAAAGATCAGCCGCATTTATTTGCAGCCATGACCGCTGCACTGGATCAACTGCACCTTAACATTCAAGATGCCCGAATCATCACCTCAGCCAATAACAACGCATTAGACACTTATATTGTATTGGATGAAAATGGTGAGCCTATTAGTGAGCCATTACGCATAGAGAAAATTCAGCGTACCCTTGAAGAAGCCTTGTCCCATCCTGAGGAATTTCCTCAGCTGATACAACGCCGAACTTCTCGCCAACTGAAACAGTTTGACTTTAAACCCATCGTAAATATGAGTAATGACCCCTTCACTAAGCGCAGCTTGTTGGAAGTCATCGCACCGGACCGCCCTGGCTTACTGGCTCGAATGGGACAGCTGTTCATGGAGTATGAAGTCTCACTGGAAACGGCAAAAATCCTCACTGAGGGGGAGAAAGTGGACGACATATTTTACATTACGGACAAAAATGGCGACCCAATCAGCGATCCTGAATTCTGTCGTAGACTGCAAAACGCGGTGATTGAAGCATTAACAGAACAGGTTGAACTTCAAGCAACGATCTAACCACTGATTGCTCACTAACAAAAAGCCCAGTATTTGGATATCAAATACTGGGCTTTTTAATGTACGCATTTATATATTAACCATCTCAGGCAACCTTACTTGATGGCACATCCGGCTTGGCATGACGTTCATGTAAAAACCGCAATACGTCCGCACGGTATTTGTTATACATAGGGTCATCCGCCAACTCTAACCGATGGCGCGGTCTGGCTAGCTCAACATTTAGAATCTCCCCCACCGTTGCTGCTGGGCCATTACTCATCATCACAATGCGATCACTTAACAGTACCGCTTCGTCCACATCATGGGTGATCATCACAACCGTGTTTTTTAAGTCCCGTTGAATTTCCATTAACGAGTCTTGTAAGTGCGAACGAGTCAGAGCATCCAGTGCGCCAAATGGCTCATCCATTAACAAAACCGTGGGCTCCATGGCCAGCGCACGGGCAATACCCACACGCTGCTTCATGCCACCGGATATTTCATCCGGCTTTTTATGTAGCGCATGACTCATGTGCACAAGCTCTAAATTATACTCAATCCATTCTTTCATTTCGGCTTTGCTTTTTTTGCCTTTAAACACCTGCTTAACCGCCAGTTCGACATTTTCATAAGCCGTCAACCACGGGAACAGTGAGTGATTCTGAAATACCACCGCACGCTCTGGCCCGGGCTCACTCACTTCTTTACCGTCTAATACCACGCCACCCTTGGTGGATTGGTATAAACCCGCAATAATATTCAACACGGTGGATTTACCACAACCTGAATGGCCAATTAAAGAAACAAATTCGCCTTTTTTAATTTTCAAATTCACATTTTCAAGGGCGCAAAACTTACCACTGGGCGTATCAAATTCCATCGACACGTGATCTATATTGAGATGAGAACTCATAATATTACCTTTCAATTTTTCATAGTAATGGGATAAACTTATCGATTGACCGCGCTTTTATCCCAACTAAAGTACTTCTGTAACTGCAACATCATCCAATCTAACAAAAAGCCAATAAAGCCAATAGTTAATACCGCAACCATGATACGACCTAATGAATTAGAGCTGCCGTTTTGGAATTCATCCCATACAAATTTTCCAAGACCAGGGTTTTGCGCCAACATTTCTGCGGCAATCAACACCATCCAGCCGACACCCAGTGATAAACGCATACCGGTAAAAATCATTGGAATCGCCGAAGGCAGCACCACTTTAATAATTTTTGACCACCAACTTAATCGCAGCACTTTCGCCACGTTTAATAAATCAGGACTAATGGATGACACACCCACAGCTGTATTGATTAATGTGGGCCACATGCAGCACAACATAACGGTAATGGCCGATGTGACGAACGATTTATCAAACATCGGGTCATCACTCACATAAACTGCAGACACCACCATGGTCACAATAGGCAGCCAAGCCAGTGGCGAAACCGGTTTAAATATTTGAATAATAGGGTTCATAGCATTATTTAGAGTTTGACTTAAGCCGGTTAAAATCCCCAAAGGTACGGCAATTAAGGTGGCTAAAATAAAGCCGGTAAATACGGTATATAAACTGGTGAGAATTTGCTGCGGATACGTGGTACGACCGCGGTAGTCACGCCATTTCACTTTGGCATCTGGATTGGCGGCTATTTTTTTTGCATTACGCGCTTCTTGGCGCTCATAAAATTTGGCTTCTTTTATGGACTCAGCTTGATACTCCTGCCATAAACCTTTTGCTTGCTCCATTACTTGAGCTGGGCCCGGCACCTGGCCTAACGACGTCACAACACTTTTCGCGGCGCTATCCCAAATGCCTAAAAATAAAGCAAATGCTAAAATGGGCACACCCAATGTGCGTAATAATACATTGACTTGCTCACGACGATTCTCTCCTTTGATGATTCGAACCCAGGGTGCAAACATCCTTAGGTCTTCCATTTTCGAAACTACACTCATCTTCATCCCCTTACCTAATTAAGCGACTACCTTAACCTTAGGTAGCCGCTAAATAATTTAAACCTTATCTTTACCCTTCAAACCAATGCTGAATTTTTTCAGGTATTCATTCGGTTTTTTGCCATCATAAGAGACATTATCAATAAACTCTTTTTGCTCAGGTTTAAATCCATCTTCCTTAGCAAAGTCTGGAAATTCAGAGGCACTCATCTTACCTTCTGCGATTAGCTCTTTTGCCGCCAAGGTGTAGATATCAGGGCGGTACACTTTTTTCGCAATATCCATGTACCAGCTATCCGGCTTATAATCAGAGATTTGTCCCCAGCGACGCATTTGCGTTAGGTACCAGATGGCATCTGAGTAGTATGGGTAGGTAGCGTTATGACGGAAGAACACATTGAAGTCAGGAATGGCGCGCTTATCGCCTTTTTCGTATTCAAACGTACCCGTCATGGAGTTTGCGATGACATCGTAATCCGCACCCACATAGTTAGACTGAGATAAAATCTTTACCGCTTCTGGGCGGTTAGCATTGTTTTTATCATCTAACCACTTAGCAGCACGAATCATACCTTTCACAACGGCTATGTGGGTTTCTGGGTACTTGTCAGCCCAAGCTTTTGATACGCCGAATACTTTTTCAGGATTGTTTTTCCAAATTTCATAATCGGTAATCACTGGTACACCAATACCTTTGAATACCGCTTGCTGGTTCCAAGGTTCACCTACACAGTAACCATCAATGGTGCCCGCTTCCATGGTCGATGGCATTTGCGGTGGCGGTGTCACAGACAGCAATGCATCGGCTTTAAGTGTACCGGATGTATCACCTTTCTCTGGCGCATAAAAGCCTGGACTAATGCCACCGGCTGCTAGCCAATAACGTAGCTCATAGTTGTGGGTAGACACCGGAAACACCATACCCATTTTGAACGGCTTACCTTCGTCTTTATATTTTTCAATGACGGGCTTTAAGTAGTCCGCTTTAATGGGATGAACAGGTTTTCCGTTTTCATGGGGAATGTGTTTTTTCATTTCATCCCACACATTATTTGAAACGGTAATGCCGTTACCGTTTAAATCCATGGAGAACGCCGTCACGATGTGAGCTTGTGTACCAAAACCAATGGTCGCGCCTAATGGCTGACCTGCCAGCATATGGGCGCCGTCTAGTTCACCTGTGATCACGCGATCAAGCAATACTTTCCAGTTTGCTTGCGCTTCTAATTCAACAAACACCCCTTCGTCTTCAAAAAAACCTTTTTCGACCGCGATGGCCAATGGCGCCATATCGGTTAATTTAATGAAACCAAATTTCAAATCTTCTTTTTCTGGTTCACCTGCAAACGCAGCAGCACTTAATACACTCGCAGCAAAACCAGCGCCGATGGCTGCATGTTTTATGGTCCGCTTTATGGCTTGGGATAAGGTCATTGTGTTTTCCTTTTAAGTTTGAGCTTTAAATTTCAATTTTTTAAATGAAATGATTCAGTGAACACTGCACTCATTAAATTAATTTCTAACTTGTTATCTCAAACTTTGTGCCAGAAAAGCGCTTACCCTTTCTTAAATGCGATCTTTTTTTAATTTCCTATTTTTTTCATTATTAAGGTGCATGATTTTTCATTTAAACCGTTCATTGCACTAAGTTGGTGTGATAAACAGCGAATATTCAGCTCGCAATGACGCCACTTCCTTACTGGATTTTTTCTAAACTTGGCTGTGTTTTTTGACTGGCCAGTCAGGTTAATAAATAAACGACCCAAATTAGGACGCAGCACTGCCGCGACACTCACCAAATAAGTGCATAAAAATACAGGCAATCATCCTTGGCTCATTACTATTTCTTATTTGGCAGGCCCTCACTTTCACCATATACTGTACAAATATACAGTATATGGTGATTTATGAAGTTAGTCCTCTATAGCCACGCTCTGCAGGCTGGGTTTCCAAGTCCAGCAGATGATTACAAAGAAACCGCATTAAGCTTGGACGAGCACCTCATTCAACACCCTGCCGCCACCTATTTAGCCCGCGCGTGTGGTGACTCCATGGAGGGTGTGGGCATATTTGACCGAGATTTGCTGATCATCGACCGCTCTTTAGAGCCCAGAAACGGAGACGTGGTGGTGGCCGCTATTGATGGCGAGCTCACCTGCAAACTGCTTGATACACAGCATCAAGTATTAAAAGCGGCCAATCCAAAATACCCACCCATTGCCATAGGCGATGAAATGGAGCTTTTAATAGAGGGCGTCATTATGGCGTCTATCCGCTACCACAGGCACCCAATATGCTCGCCCTAGTGGACTGCAACAGCTGTTACGCTTCGTGCGAGCAAATATTCCGTCCAGACCTGCGAGGCAAACCCGTGGTGGTGCTCTCGAATAACGATGGCTTTATCGTAGCTCGCTCCAAGGAAGCTAAAGCCTTGGGGATTCAGGATCTACAGCCTTTCTTTAAAATTGAATCCATTTTAAAGCAGCACGAGGTGGCCATATTCAGCTCCAACTATCCCTTGTATGGCGATATATCCCACCGAGTTATGACCATACTCAAGGACTTCTCCTCTGACATTGAGGTCTACAGCATCGATGAAAT
>JBNMQC010000158.1:0-5595 GCA_051277445.1 Bermanella sp.
TGACTATTAAATGAGCCTTCAATTCCATGAGCATAAAATTGCATTCCATGGGCATGGGTTGCCATGAGAAATGGCACACTGAGACCGAATAACGTACGAGCGAACGAAATCGTTTTACCCATTGTTCTTCCACCTATTTATTATTGTTTATGGATAGGTGGCGAACATTAAACAATCAAAATCGTATAATCCTATCTCAAAGCGAACAGTTCCGATCTTTAAACACCATAAATTAAAATATAAGTGGCATGCCATTCATAACAAAATATCCAAAAGATTAAGATTAGCTGAGGGAAATTTGGGTTTGTGGTAGCCTTGAAAAATAAAAATAAGTTACCTGTAGTTGCATCAAATGACAGACGATACGTTACTCCCCAAAACCCCCACAAGCCTCAGTAGCTGGGTTATGCTTGTAGCAAAAGCCATTGAAGGTTATGGCCTAGATGCACAGTCTATATTTGAAGAAGCAGGCATTGCACTAGAAGCACTCAAGCAACCTCATGGCCGAATACCTACCGCCTCCATGCATTCTATTTGGAATATAGCTCGTGAATTATCAGGAGACCCATATATTGGCATTAATGTAGCAAAATACTTTCAACCAAGTGTATTCAGTGCGCTTGGCATGGCAATGGCAGCAAGCCATCATGTGTTTGATGCCATCCAACGTGCCCAGCGGTATTCGCAAATGGTCAGCGATGCATCGACCACACAGCTGATCGAAGACGAGCAATACGTATCTTTTTTAATTAAATCACGACCACCATATACCTCGCCACCCAACATGTATGCGATTGAGGGATTATTAGCATCGATGATTGTTGCATTACGCTCGATTTCTGGTGATGCGTTTTCACCTTACTGCATAGAATTCCAGCATGATTTTGATGGCAACAAAGCGCCCTTTGAAAATTTTTTTGGCTGCCCTGTTCACTTTTCAAGAGAACAAAATAAAATCATTTTTGATAAAAAAAATATCTTTACTGAGCATAGTTTTGCCAACTCAACCCTCACTTGCACACTTGATAACTGGATTGAAGAGCATTTATCCAATTTCAAAGAAGACCTTATTTCAACGAAGGTACAAAAATATATTCTAAAAAACCTAGCCTATGGAGAGATCACGCAAAATATACTGGCTAAAGAATTAGCATTAAGCCCACGTATGCTACAACGTAAATTAAAAGAAGAAAACACAAGCTACAGCCAGTTATTAGACGACTGCCGACACAAGTTATCGCTTGAACTAATCACCCAAAACAAACTTTCTATATCAGAAATTACTTATATTTTAGGTTTTAGCGACCAAAGTAATTTCTCGCGTGCCTTTAAAAGATGGACTGGTTTCAGTCCAAACCAGTATCAAAAAAGATAGCCCAGGCTCTACCTGGGCAGGACAATAAAAACCCTTAATTTAACTTAACATTGCCTTTTTCAATGGGCGGTATAAATTTACTTAAGGTTTTAGGGTTGCTGGTTTTTTCATGGGGTAAATAGATACGGTAATTAATACGAAATAGCCCATCCGCTGGTGATGGTAGCCAGTTTGACTCATTACCTTTTGGCGCTTGGTGCTGAATATACACCGTTAGTGAGCCATCTGCGTTGTACTTCAAACCCGGTGTCCGATCACCAATTGAAAAACGGTTAATTTCGTTATCCACTAACTGAAAGTTAGTCCCATACATGGTCAAAGACCAAAACCCTTTATCTTGCAACAACGGAATTTCATCTTTCTCAAAGTGCAGTACATATTGCGCACTGCCATCTAACAACTGCCCTGTACCGTCCTCGTAAGTACTAAAATAAATACCCTCTTCTCGATCGTGTACAAGCAGGCCTTCTAATGCCCCTTCTGCACGATTTATAAAGTGGTAGCCATAAGTACCTTCATGTAAATTATTCCAACGGGTGGCATATGGCGTGCCGCGATATTTTACTTTCCATGTCATAATATCTTTTACATCTTCAAGTGCTCGCTTTAAGCCAGCTTTTGTCGCTGGATGTAATAATTCTTCTTGAAACGGTTTACCAAGCTCAATGCCAATGCTTTGAAACATTCCGACACTTTCACGCATACCTTTGCGTGGTGGATTTTCATTAAGTAAGTCGGACATTTGATGAAAAAAAGCTAAGTCTCCATCATATTGCTTGCGCTCAAGCTTAATCGGTTTAACCGTACCTTGCTTTGCGGGGTCCCCCCAAAAACTTAGTCCGGTTGTCTTAATTTGATCTTGTAAAGCATGCACCGCTTCCATGTCACCTGGCACTCCCTTCACTACACCGTATCGCACAGCAACCACACCGCTATTAGTGGGCAGGCGACGAAGCTCAACACCTTCAGGCACCTCGCCCTGCCAATCTGGGCCAGCAAATAAATAGTGGCCACCTTTACCTTGAGTAGCACGTGTACCAATATACGGTAAGTTTTCTAGGTATGAATCCGTTACCTGTGCGCTCCAATATCGATCATGCACATGAGGAAGACTTAAAATGATAGGCTCGTCTTTTAAATAAAGACCAATACCAGAGTAAATCGTGTCGTTGTTAGGTGTATACGGCAACTCATCATCTGAGGTTGCCAACTTCCGCATATGACCGACTTCATTTAAGGGAGCACATGGGCAGATTTCACGACTCATAACAAAATTCAATTTACGCTCATTTAAACGAAGACGTATTTCACGCTCCATAATTTTAAGTGGTAAACCATACACATAAGCCTGAACCCCCAAAGAATAGGCCCACTTCTCTCTCGCACCATCATCTCGTTGTTTAATTGCTTGTTCTGTCATACCCGCATCAGGATTCTTTTTTTGCAGGTTGGGGCCTTTAATAACATATGCCCCACCAACTGCGACTGCCATAGCAACCGCTAAGCCAATGAGTTTGAACTTCATATCTGTTTCCTTTTTTATTATTTACAGTGTGCAAACAATCTCACTATAAAAAAATAAAACTCATTGATCCGGTTTTAACGCGCCAAAAACCATGCATTACATACCGTACACGCACCTAACAAAGTGCTATATACAAGTTTAAGGAGGGGTTAAAAAGATAATATTTTGTCCAAATAAGACCAGCCGCTTCATTACAAATAAAGCTACAATGATTGGGTTTAAAACAATAATAAAGAGATCAAAATGCTCAAGCCCATATCCCTCGCCACTGCATTATTACTTCTCATTGGCTGCGATAACGCGCCTCAATGGGAAGATAATGCAGATTCACAAGGTCATACTGCGCCCACAATGGCAACCGTCAAAGCCAATGAAGCGTTTTTAGAGAAGCGCCCGTTTACCAATACGCAAGACTTTATCAATGCACGCAAGGGCTTAATTGCACAAGAGCCAAGTCTCGTGACGGAACATCTTCAGCAAGGCTTAGTTTGGAACATGCCCGAGTACGACTTTATTAATACTGATGGCGAGCAGCCCCCTGCCAGTGTGAATCCCAGCTTATGGCGTCAGGCGGCACTGAACAATATCCACGGTTTATTTGAAGTAACCTCAGGCATTTATCAGGTACGCGGCTACGATCTTGCCAACATGACCATCATTGAAAGTGATAACGGCTGGATCATCGTTGACCCATTAACGGCACGAGAAACCGCCAGCAAAGCCTATCTATTTGCACAAGAGCACCTAGGTAAGAAACCATTAAAAGCTATTTTATTTACCCATAGCCACATCGACCATTTCGGCGGTGTTCAAGGTGTCATTCAGCACTTGAGCGAGGACGAAAAAAGCGCATTACAAATTATCGCACCTGTCGGCTTTGAAGAAGAGGCCACCAGTGAAAATATCATTGCCGGCACAGCCATGAGCCGTCGCGCCATGTACATGTATGGTAAACGCCTTGCCAGAAATGAGCGCGGACATGTGGGCACAGGCTTAGGTAAAGGGCCTGCATTTGGTACATTTGGTATTGAAATGCCCACAACACTGATTCATGAAACCGGCACACAACTGAGTATCGATGGCGTACCCTTCGTTTTTCAAACCGTCTCTGGTTCAGAAGCCCCTGCCGAATTCACATTTTACTTACCCGAACACAAGGCCTTTTGTGGCGCAGAATTAGTCAGCAACAATATGCATAATCTTTATACCCTGCGTGGTGCCAAAGTACGTGACGCACGGATTTGGAGTGGCTTCATTGACGAAGCGCGCACCCGCTTCGCCCAAGCCGACGTGTATTTTGCGAGCCATCACTGGCCTTTATGGGGCAAAGAAAACATCAACGAGTTTTTAATCAAACAAAGAGACACGTATAAGTTTATTCATGATCAAAGCGTACGCATGCTGAACCAAGGGTTTACGCCTAATGAGATTGCCGAAAACCTACAGATGCCCAGCACACTAAACCAAGATTTTCATAACCAAGGTTACTATGGCACGCTGAAACACAACGCAAAAGCTGTGTATCAAAATTATTTAGGCTGGTTCACGGCCAACCCTGCCAAACTGGACCCACTACCTGAAACAGAAGCCGCAGCTCGCTACATTGAAATAATGGGCGGTGTTGAACACGTTTTACAGCAAGCCCAATCCCAATTTGATGATGCGGCTAAGATGTCGCCAGAAGACGGAACTAAAACCTATCGCTGGTTAGCGGAGCTACTGAATCATGCGGTGTTTGCTGAACCAGATAACACACAAACTAAAGGATTGTTAGCCAAGGTCTATGACCAATTAGGCTATCAAGCTGAGTCGGCCCCTTGGCGTGATTTTTACCTTACCGGTGCCTATGAATTACGCCATGGCGCACCTGAAACCGGAATTAGCCCAGCAGTGATGAAAGAAGTATTGATGGAAACCCCCGTCGATAAATTCTTCGATAGCATGTCAGTTAGATTGATTGCCGAAAAAGCAGAAGGGGTTGATCTGTCCGTTAAAATCACGTTCACCGATTTAAATGAAAGCTATTTATTAAGCGTCAATAACTCAGTGCTTCATCATAAAAAAGTACCAAGTCATACCCAATCAGATGCCACTCTCGCACTGACACAGCCTTTGTTTGTAGACATTATTATTGGTGAAGCGGGATTAAAAGATACCTTGTTCGGTGATGACCTAAGCATAGAAGGCAGCAAACTAGATCTGATCTCATTCTTTAGCATGCTGGATAAGCCCATGGGCACATTTAATATTGTGACACCCTAATTTTATGGCACAAAAAACGAGACAATAATCGGCTGTTTATTCAAACAAGCTAAGCTGGGCGCTCGGTTGCAATAACTTAGCGCCCAAGCCCAATAATCGAATGGTTTGCTGGTCACGCTTACTCGCCTCAATAACTAAATTCAAATATTGATCAAAACTAGCTTGCGAGCTTTGTTTCGCTAACGTTGTCACATGAAAATCCGCAAATTTAACTTTTACAAACGGCGCGAGCTGCTCCAGTTTTAAATTAGCCCGCTCGATACGTTCTAAAAACTTTGGCCACATATCATTGAGCGCTTCTTCAATATCTGACTGGTTTTGTAAGTCTTCGGCAAACGTTCGTTCAACGCTGATCGACTTTCGCATCCGGCCATGACTTAAGCCTCGGCTATCTTGCCCTTTTGCACGCTCAATTAGTAACTGCCCAAATTTT
>JBNMQC010000159.1:0-5592 GCA_051277445.1 Bermanella sp.
TCAAACTCGGGCAAAGGTGTCGCCCCTTCAACCAACTCAATGCACACAATTTTTGTATCCGCCGACATGTGCTCAGCCGGCACAGACAATAGATCATCTACTTTTTTAATATCCGTTTGCGACTGTATATTGTGAGTGTCGGTATTATGTTTTAACGCATACGCATAACGGTTGCCGGTATAGTAAACATCGTTGGCTTGATAACAGCCAATGGCACGCAATACCGACCCGACATTCTGCGCATCTTTTGGATTGATCAATCCAATACTCACTTGTGTTTTCATGCTACGACTCTGGTCATTATTCACAGCTTAGACACCACATTTACCATGGCCTTGGTCAAAAAGGCCAAGTCTTCATCATTAATAATAAAAGGTGGCAGTACATATATTAATTTGCCAAACGGACGCACCCACACGCCCTCTTCAACAAACATGGGCTGAACCGTAGGCATGTGTACCGGTTCATGCAATTCAATCACCCCTATTGCACCGAGCACTCGCACATCCTTAACCTGAGGTAAGACTCGGGCTGATGCTAAGCCTTTTTCTAAGCCAGATTCGATATTGGCCACTTGTTGTGGCCACAGCCCTTCCATTAAAACGTCAAGACTGGCATTGGCCACCGCACAGGCCAGCGGGTTTCCCATGAAGGTTGGGCCATGCATAAACACACCCGCTTCGCCCTCACATATACCTTTTGCTACTTTATCGGTACACAAGGTGGCCGCCAAACTCATGAAGCCGCCAGTTAATGCCTTACCAACACACAAAATATCCGGTGAGATCCCAGCGTGCTCACACGCAAACATTTTCCCAGTGCGACCAAACCCGGTGGCAATTTCATCGGCAATTAACAAAATATTGTATTCGTCACACAATTCGCGAATGCGTTTTAAATAATCCGGGCTATAAAAACGCATACCACCAGCCCCTTGCACAATGGGCTCAATAATAATGGCCGCTATTTCTTCGTGCTGGGTGTCTAACTTATGCTTCACATCCGCAATATGATGCTCTTCAAACGCATCGCCAAACAAACATTGAGGGGCTTGTGCAAAAATGTGTTTGCTTAACACGTTTTCAAACATGTGATGCATCCCATTAACCGGATCACATGTGGCCATGGTGGCAAACGTATCGCCGTGATAGCCATTTTTAACGGTGAGCAATTTGTTTTTCTGTTTATTGCCTTGGCTTAATGAATATTGGAACGCCATCTTGATCGCGACTTCAACGGCCACTGAACCACTGTCGCTGATAAAGACTTTATTCAAACCCTCTGGTGCTAGTTTCACCAGTTTTTCGCACAAGGTCACCGCAGGCTCGTGGGTTAAGCCACCAAACATCACATGGCTCATGGTTTCAATTTGATCGTGTGCAGCTTGCTTCAGTTTTGGATGGCCATAGCCGTGAACCGCAGACCACCAGGACGCCATTCCATCAATAAGCTCACGGCCATCTGCCAACTTAATGCGTACACCAGAGGTACTGGCCACAGGAAACGGCGCTAACGGAGAGGTAAACGATGAATACGGATGCCAAACATGCTGCTGATCTAGGGTGGAAATTTGCTCTGCGGATAATTGAGCCATGGGTCACCAAGCTATAGAAACGTGGTGGCATTCTAACGGAACATACTTATCGATCCAAGGCAGGCGATTGCCCTGATCATTTACGCTACAATCGCTTACTTACATCGCTGATTAGACAACGAGCCAACCCCATGATGAAAGCCATTGCATTTGACCAAAGCCTACCGATTGAACACCCAGAGAGTCTCATTGCACTAGAGTTAGACATTCCCAAGGCAAGTGGCCGTGACTTACTGGTAAAAGTCGACGCCATCAGTATCAATCCGGTGGATTCCAAGTTACGTCAACGTTTGCGCCCAGAGAAAGGTGAGGCAAAAATCTTGGGCTATGATGCGGTGGGCATTGTGACCGAGGTGGGAGATGAGTGTTCACTGTTTAATATTGGCGATAAAGTTTTTTACGCCGGTGACATGAGCCGCCAAGGCAGTAATGCTGAGTATCAATTGGTGGATGAACGCATTGTAGGCAAGGCCCCTACCAGCATTTCTAACGCTGAAATAGCCGCCCTACCACTGACAGCCATCACAGCCTATGAAATGCTTTTTGACCGTTTACAGGTGGATATAAAGGGCAAGTATCAAACCCAAGAGAACACAGTACTGGTCACCGGTGGCGCTGGCGGTGTGGGTAGCATCATGATTCAGTTATTAAACGTGCTTGCGCCCGATGTAACCGTAATTGCAACAGCCAGTCGTGATGAGTCCCAAGCTTGGTGCAAAAAAATGGGCGCTGATCATGTGATTAACCACAACAAGGGCATTAAAAACGAACTTGAGCGCATTGGTATTTCTCAGGTGAGTCACATCGCTAGCATCACACATACGCACCTTCACTTTTCGGATTTTGCTGAAGTAATTAAACCTCAAGGCAAAATTTGCTTGATCGACAACCCACCAGCCCCGCTTGATATTGATATTTTAAAAAGCAAAAGCGTCAGCTTGCATTGGGAGTTTATGTTCACCCGCAGTTTGTTTGAAACCGAAGACATGATTCAACAGCATCATGTTTTTAATGAAATCGCACAACTGATCGATAGCCAAAAACTTGTAACGACCTTGGGCGAAAACCTAGGCAAAATCAATGTGGCCAATTTGAAACGGGCCCACGCGCTGATTGAAAGCAACCAAAGTATTGGCAAGTTAGTGCTAGAAGGCTTTTAATCTTCAGCCTTAATTAACATAAAAAACGCGAGCCCTGTCTCGCGTTTTTTATATTGACTGCTTATCTTGATTTGCGCACCCACCATACACTCAGTGAGATCAAAGCGGCAAAATAAAAGTGGCTCAAGGTTAAGCTTGCGCCCAATAACGGCACCGAGAAGATCAAGGTCATAAACGGTTGGGTTAATTGCAACTGGCCGGTTCTGGCAATGCCTATCTTCACCATGGCTCCGTACCAATAACGAAAACCAACCCATTGACTGAATATCGCCAAATACAAAAGCGAAACAATGGCCTCCATGTGCTGCCACTGAAAGGCTGCTGCATTCTCCGCCGCTGTGAAACCAACGCCAAATAATGACACGGGAAAGTACAACACCATCATCCAACAGATGGTTTGAAACCCGCCCAAACGCTTTGCCACATGACCACCAATGGCATAGCCCACACCAGCAGAAGCCAGCATAATAAATAATGCACGGTGCAATACACCATTGGACTGGCTGTAAGCGAACAACACCAGCATCTCCGTTCCCACTAATAAACTAATCCAAAATTTAATACTGGTCTTTTCTTTAAACAAACACGCCGCAATGACGGCGGTAAATAAGGGAATACCTGCCAGCACCACCCCCATATCACTGGCCTGCCACACCTGTAACGACTGCGCTAACGTAAAAGGAAACACCAAGGCAATACAGCCACCGCCCAGCAATAACCAAGCAATGTCTTTAAGTTTCGGCACCGGCCACTTAAACCACAACACTAGGGCAAGACTGCCAATACCGGCAATCATTGCACGCATGAATGAAATAAAAGCTGGGCTAAAGACCTCTAACGCAATCACCGTCAAGGGCGCGGTTAAACTGAAAATCAACACGGCAAATAACGCCGAAAACCAAGCCGATAATGGCGGCGCTTCTGTGTTGATCACGTTAATGGTGTTGCTGGTAGGCAACACAGTTTGTATGGCTGACATAATGAACTCCTTGCGATGAAAGCTCATATTGCCAAGATATCTGTTATGCAAGTAGACGCAGCAAATGGGTTAAATAGCAGTACAATTCAGAATTTACAGCAACTGTACTGCATTTTTTTACATCAACTGTTATGCATAGCAATACAGTTATCCTATTATGATGAACCAAAGTCACGGATCAATACGGCCTAGCATGAGTACGCTTTATCAGAAGGTAGCCCAAGACATCGCCCAAGATATTCATCAAGGGGTGTATCTGGCTGGGCAAAAAGTCCCCAGTGTACGTAATCTTTCTAAAGTAAAAGCGGTCAGCATCAGCACCATTACGCAGGCGTATGCTTTATTAGAAGACCAAGGGTATTTATCGGCGAAACCGCAATCCGGTTACTACGTGAAAGACGGCGCGAGCGATCCCGTTATGCCGCCACCTATTTCAAAAGGCAGTGAGCCTGAGATTGTGAAAAAGAATGACATCATTTCCATGATGCTCAACGCTGTTCACCAAGACAGCCTAATCAACTTTGGCGCCGCCATCGCCCATGAATCTTTAATGCCCCAACACGCATTGCAAACACACATAAACAAAGTGTCGCGCTTTCATAGTAAACAGGTTTTTAACTATCTTTTTTCACCGGGCCTTGAATCTTTGCGACGTCAAATTGCCACACGCATGCGCAACGTGGGCGTTAAGTGTCACCCTAACGATGTGATCATTACTCATGGCTGCTCTGAGGCGCTGAATCTTTGCTTGCGCACCAGTACACAACCGGGGGATATCATTGCGGTAGAGAGTCCCTGTTATTATGGGTTTCTTCAGCTGGCGGGATTACTTGGACTGAAAGTCATCGAAATTCCAACCGATGCGCAAAAAGGCATTAGCATCGATGCTTTGACGCTCGCACTTAAACAATGGCCAATCCGTTTAATTGCAGTCAGTGCCCGCTATAGCAATCCTACTGGCGCCGCTATTGATTCAGAAAAACAACAACAACTTTTTGCCTT
Organism: Bermanella sp.; assembly: GCA_051277445.1. Classification (GTDB taxonomy): domain Bacteria; phylum Pseudomonadota; class Gammaproteobacteria; order Pseudomonadales; family Oceanobacteraceae; genus Bermanella. The sequence goes on from JBNMQC010000159.1 coordinate 4,736, forward strand.
AGCGCAAAAATACGATGTGAAAATTCTAGAAGACGATATTTATGGTGAGCTGGGGTTTGATCAGACGCTCAATACCGTTATCAAAACCTTTGATACTGACGGTCGCGTTATGCACTGCTCGAGTTTTTCAAAAACACTGTCGCCTGGGCTACGGGTTGGTTGGTGCATCAGTGGCAATCAACATCAGAAAATCATTGAAGAACAAACCTATTCATCGTTCTCACCATCAAGCTTATCGCAATACGCTTTAAGCAGTTATTTAGAAAGTGGCCACTATGATAAGCATTTGCGCAAAACTCGAGCCATATGCCAGCAAAATGTGGATGCCATTACTCAACTGGTGAAGCAGTTTTTTCCTGCCGGCACTCGCATCAGCCAACCCCGTGGTGGCTTTATTATGTGGTTGGCGTTACCTGTGCATTCCGATGTGATGGCATTGCAACGCAGGGCATTAAAAGAAGGGATTAACATTGCACCTGGGGCAATGTTTTCTAATACTGGAGAGTTTGATCATTACATTCGCCTAAACTGTGCAATCCCTATCGATGCTAACGTTACGCAGGCCGTAAAAACCCTAGGGCGATTAGCCAGTAGCTAACATGGTCAGTATCGAGCAAAAACGCTACAATTGCGCCTTAAATGAGAGGCTGTTATGAATCGCAAAAAGAAAATATTCACTAAGCTTTCGCAAAAGGCGAAAAAGTCCAATTTGAAGGCGAACCCTAAAAACAAGCCTAAATACATCTCAAAAGCGGACAGAGAAAAGCTCGAACAAGAAGCGGCGCAACAAGAGCAAACGGCTCAAGATGCAACGCTACAGCAAGATTAGCTGCTTTTATAAATGCTCTTTTTTTGTT
>JBNMQC010000160.1:0-5590 GCA_051277445.1 Bermanella sp.
GGAGCCACAGGCATCGGCTGGGAGCGACCGCTCATTTTCATGAGCAAGGCCACGGCTAACACATCACTGGCAGCACCGGCCATGGAAATGACATAAGAAGCAAAGCAACTCGGGTCTTCTTTCGCGATGACTTGGCAGGTATCCAGCACTTCTTGAACCTCGGCGCTGGGTTGCCAATTATTGGGTAATAAAGGGCGTTTGCTTTGTAGCTCTTTTAGCAAGAACGCCACTCGGGTGGGTTCATCCCATTCAAGGTAATTGCCTAACTCTAAATATTCGCATAATTCAGCAAACACTTGTGCATGGCGAGTGCTCTCTTGGCGAATGTCCAGTGGACAAAGGGTTAAACCAAACGTGTGGGCACGGCGCAGGGTATCGATTAATTTACCATTGGCCACCACCGCCATATTGCAGTCCAAAAGGGATTGATAGCACAACTGCAAAGGTTCGATCAGGCTGGCAAAATCATACAGACCTTTATTGCGATTATTGCGATTACCCTTTAAGCGGTCTTGGGTGTATTGCTGTGTTTCACGTAAGCGCTGACGAGTCTCATGCAATAAGTGACGATACGGCTCTTTCACATCCCCCACCACAGCGCGCAAGGTGTCGTTGCACTCTTCCATCGATAAGTCATTCACTAACTCGTCTAAGTCTCGCAGGTAAAGATCAGCGGCCATCCAGCGACCTAACATCAATACATTAGAGGTGACCTTCGCCGTGACATTTGGATTACCGTCTCGGTCGCCGCCCATCCACGAATGAAACTTAATGGGTACCGTATTCATCGGTAATGGCGACAAGCCGCGTTGCTCTAGGAGTTCATTCACCTCTCGATAAAACCGCGGTATGGCATGCCATAGCGCCCCTTCGATAACGGCGAACCCCCATTTGGCTTCGTCTTCAGGAGTAGGGCGCTGTTGTCGAATTTCATCTGTGTACCAGATTTCGGCCACCACGCGCTTGAGGTTATCAAGGATGTGTTTGCGCTCGTACTCAAAAGGCTGGGTGTCTAAGCCATTGAGCGCATTAAGGATTTGCTCGTATTTCCCAATCAATGTGCGACGCGTGACTTCAGTGGGGTGGGCGGTGAGCACCAGCTGAATATTCAGTTCATTGAGCTTGGTTTCAATTTCTTCATTGCTCAATTTGCTGCCCATCTCTTGAATCACATTATCAAGCTGCTGCAAAAAGGCTTCGCCATCGTTGCGACGACCCCTAATCACGTCATGGTATTGTTCTGCGATATTGGCAAGGTTTAAAAATTGATTGAATGCGCGAGTAATCGGCGTGATGTCGTCATCCGCTAACCCTTGTAGATACTCAATTAAATCCGCAGGGTGGGTGTCTTGTGCACGGGCCTGCTTGGCAAGCGTGCGGATGTTCACGATTTTATCAATGAACGCGGCCCCTAAATCTTGTTCAATGACATCACTCAGTAGATTTCCTAGTAGACGAACATTTTCTTTTAAGTCTGGGTCCAGGGTGTTTGACATAAACCTTCCTAATGGCGAAAAACAACGAATGCATTCATTGTAGCTGGTTTGTAATTATTAGACGTGCCTTGGCAGTGTAAAGGTAACCATCATGATATATAGGTAAGCAAAAACAACGCCAAAGTTTTTTGTAATAAATGGTAACCATGGCAAGGCTTGTGGGCAAAGCTGAGCTAAACTGGTTAGGTAAGTTGTTAAGTGCTGAGGTTTGTTTGCATGAATGTTCGAGAACTCATGTCGTCATGGGAATCTGCTAGCCACCAAGATAATAGCGGTGAAAAATACCAAGTCTCCCTTCCACTAAAAGATGCGTCACGCATCGAAGCGCTCACCGGTTTGTACCCAGGGTTAAATCGAGACGAAATCATTGCGCAATTAATTGGTGTGGCGTTGGACGAAGTCGAGCGGCAAATGCCCTACAAGCAGGGTAAAAAAGTCGTCTCGTTTGATGAGCTAGGTGACCCTTTATATGAAGATGTAGGGTTAACACCCAAATATCTGCAACTGCGGCATCAGTTCGCGCAAACCTTTCATCAGAAAAAGAAATCCGCTTAGCTCTGTATACGGGTCTAGGGAGTTATATTGAAGTCAGCCGTGCCAGCAAATCGCTGGCGCCAACGTAATATGTACACTCGTACAATATCTGTAAAAGCGTTTAGATTTTTCTGACGAATCAAAAAAAAGGTGAACCATCTCTGGTTCACCTTTTTTTGGCTCTATCAGCTTAATAATTAGTTAAGCGTGACCTGCAAAATACTGCGGCGTAAATCGGCGTTTAACAGGATTTTCGCATCGTTGGCGATGTTTTCTATGCGATCACCAAATTCGATATTGCCCTTGTCATCGAGCTTAAGCACGTGACGCTCCAGCAACTCTTCAATTAAGTTTTTAAATAATGACTTATCAAAGAACTCAGGGGCATTTAAACCGTGCAAGATTGAAATACGCTGTGCCATAAGCGAGCAATTCTTCACCATGTCGTCTTTATTCATATTACCCGTGCCAGAGCGTTGAAGTAGGGCAATGGCGATGTAGTAACGCTCTAGAATTTGAATCACTTGCTGTGATAGCACAGACAGCATGATGTAATTGTTTGAGCTAACCGATGGGCGCACTAGGTTTTCACCGTCTTGAGTTAAATAGCCCTTGCTCACACAAAGGTCTAACCACTGGTCAATCACGGTGGTAATTTCATCTTCTTGCCAATGTAAAAACAGTTCCGCTTTTAAATATGGGTAAATGGTACGAGCAAAGCGCACCACATCGTCGCGTTTCATTTTCACATTGTTAATAAACAAACAGGCCAGCATGGATGGAATGGCAAATAAGTGAATCACGTTGTTGCGGTAATAAGTCAGCATCACTGCTTGTGCTTCATCGACGCGAATGATGTCACCCAATGGGTGGTTTAAACGCTCAACCACGTTCATGTCTTCTGCGTATTTGATCCAATCATTACCGTCCCCTTCAGGAAGCGTTGTTAAATGACTGTAAGGCATGTCTTTGGCTAAATCGCGGTACAGGTTCAGGGTTTGCGCTAAAACGGCTTCGTCCATGGCTTGTTTTGGCGCGGCTAAAATAGCCAACGCCAGCATGTTAATTGGGTTCAAGGCGGCCGCTTTGTTAATGCCGGTGACCACATCAATGGCTAATTCATTGACCACGTCTTTTGTCCATTCAGGACGGAAGTCCGCACCGTGGTCTTCGCTTTTCCAGCCTGGTCGCTTGGTTTCTAAATACTGGTTCAAATCAATGGCATCACCGAAGGTCAGGTAAACGCGACCAAAGTTCTTTTTCAAATCCTTAAGGGTTTTAAAAATGCCCAGTAGAGATTCTTTCTTCTTGGTTTTGCCGCGCAGCTCACCTTGGTAGGTGCCACCTTCGAATACTTTTTCATAACCGATGTACACAGGCATGAACACAATTGGCTTATGGCTATCACGTAAGAAACTGCGCACGGTCATGGCCAGCATGCCTGCACGGGGTTTTAACGTACGGCCAGTTCGAGAGCGTCCACCTTCGATGAAGTACTCGGTTGAATAACCGGATGTGAAAATAGCATGTAGGTATTCATCAAATACGGCACTATAAAGCGGGTTATCTTTAAAACTGCGACGCATAAAGAAGGCGCCGCCGCGGCGCAGAATTGGCCCCACTACAGGTAGGTTTAAGTTAATGCCTGCGGCAATTTGTGGTGGCACAAAACCATTTTTAAATAGCACATAAGACAACAATAAATAATCGATATGGCTGCGGTGGCATGGCACATAAATGATTTCGTTGTCTTTGTAAGTGGTGGTGAGCTGTTCAAGGTTTTGAACCTGTACACCGTTGTATAATTTATTCCAAACCCAGGTGAGCACGATATCTAGAAAGCGTATGGTGCTATGACTTTGGTTAGAGGCGATTTCGTCGCCGTATTTAATGGCTTTGGCCGCGGCTTTTTCATAGCTGATGCCCTTATCTGCCATTTCTTGTTCGATGGCGGCTTTGACCATGGGTTTACGAATCAAACGGTGAACAAGTGTTCGGCGATGTGACAGGTCAGGGCCGATGACCGCACTGCGGGTATGACGGAAATGGACACGAAGAACACGACCTAATTTACGAATTAAGCGAGGCGCTTCCATTTGTGGGCTTTCGCTGATGACGTTTTGAATATCCAGCGGCTCGCTCACGTGTACAAACGTATTGCGGCCATTTAACAAAATACTGATAAAGCGGCGAAGCTTACCGGCAACCGACCAAGAATCCCCCAGCCAGATTTTCAAAAAGCTTTTTTCTTTGTTGGGTGAGCGCCCCCAAAACACATTAACAGGGATGATTTTCACTTTGATGTCAGGGTTGTTTTGACACACTTCGATCATGTCCGGCACCGACTTATGCAAGTACGGCATAGCACGACGGCGTAACCAGCTGCCCTCGGTGCGTGATAAATAAATAATGCGGTTGCTGAATTTAGTGCCTGCAATTTCAATTGGCTCTAGGGCATGGGGCAAATGGTTTTTGCGGGTTTCGCTGTCCAGCACCAAGCTTGCAGAGTAGGAGCGGTGGGGCAGAGCATAGAAGATAGGCTGCTGCGCATCACTTGCGAGGATTTCTTGGGACTCTTTGATCCCAACCACATTGGTCTTAACCCAAATTTTAAGAAGCCCGCGAGAAAACGTATTAATCAGAGAAACTAGGGCGCGCAAAGTCATCACCTTTTATAGTAAACCAAAAGCCAAAATGGCTTCATGGGTTGTAAAACCAGACCACTGATTGAACCATAGTCGGTTACGCAAAATAATGGCGAATTGTAGCAGGTCTATTGCACAAACCAACGCTAAAATCCGACCCTGTTTGGCCAATCCCATAATAGAGCTATTGTAATCGGAAAAAGTGACGCTATATTGACAGCACTCAAAATACAGGCTGAAACTTTTTCCTTTAAAAAAAGACTAAACAGCGCCTAATAATAACAGAGAGTTTAATCATGATTCGTGTGCAAAATCTCACAAAGCGATTTGACCAATTTACAGCGGTCAATAACCTAAGTTTCGATGTCTCACCTGGTGAAGTACTGGGTTTTTTAGGCCCAAACGGGGCCGGTAAATCCACCACCATGAAAATGATCACCGGCTTCATTGAGCCAAGTGACGGCATGGTGAGTGTTTGCGATATAAATGTCACCCAAAACCCGCAAGCCGTGCAAGCGATTATGGGCTATTTACCAGAAGGGGCCCCAGCATACGGCGAAATGACCGTTATGGCCTTTCTTGAGTTTATTGCCAAGGTGCGCGGTTTAACAGGTGATGATCGCCAACAACGTCTGGCTAAAGTCATTGAGCAAGTGGAGCTTGAGCCGGTACTGGACAAACCCATTGATACCTTATCTAAAGGCTTTGCGCGCCGTGTGGGGTTAGCGCAAGCCATCATCCATGACCCAAAAGTACTGATTTTGGATGAACCCACCGATGGTCTGGACCCAAATCAAAAGCACCAAGTACGCGAGCTAATCAAAGGCTTAGCCAAAGACAAGATAGTGATCATCTCAACCCACATTTTAGAAGAAGTCAGCGCCGTGTGTTCTCGCGCCTTGATTATCAGCGAAG
>JBNMQC010000161.1:0-5551 GCA_051277445.1 Bermanella sp.
TCTCAGCCTTTATCGTGCTTCACGACGCAGAGCCGATGAACTGAAATCTCGACGCTCAAACTTAACATCCATATTGATAGGAGCACGTTCATTATCTAAGCCTTCAGCAAAATAACGGCCTTCTTCAAGGTCATACGTCACTTCTAACGTTGAGTACACCATAGGTACTTGGTAGTAGTTAACGGTATGAGCTTCGGTCACTTGAACTAGCTTGCCATCTTCATTGTATTCTTCAGCAAGTACAATCTGCCACGTATCTTCGTCAAAATAATAGCGACGCTTAGTATAAATGTGGTTCATACCGGTACGTAAAGTCGCTTCTACAACCCATACACGGTGAGGTTCATAACGAACAAGGTTAGGATTGATGAAATCTTTTTTAGCAATATCTGAAATACGCAGGTGCCCACCATGCAATTTGTAAGCATTGTAAGGAATGTATTTCTCTTGTTTACCGATTAAATTCCAATCGTATAAGTTTGGTGCACCGTTGAACATATCCACCTGATCAATCGTTCGAATACCGTTACTATCGATATCAGCGGTATCGTAAGATAAGTCAGGTGTACGGCGCACTCGGCGCTGACCTGGCATATAGATCCAAGACTTACGTGGTGAACGGATTTGATCCAAGGTTTCGTGTACTAGGGTCATTTGCCCTGACATTTTTGCCGGTGCCAATGTTTTACGTTTTACATACATGATCTTATTATCAATTTCCGGCAAGGTAATACCAGGCTCAGAATACGCAAAGTAATACTGGTATTCACGAGTCGTAATGCCTTGATCGCCTGTATCGGTGGTATTCAATGTTGACGATACGAACTCCCAGTTCAAACCACGATAACGCAAAGTATGGTTCCACAATACTTCAGCGCCGTTTGCAGGAATGGGGAAAGGACTTGCCATAATGGTGTCACTTACACCCGTGCCGTAAGGCTGTAGCTCAGCAGTCACTGCATTTTTCTTTACTGCGTCATAAACAAACTGAGGGTAAGCTGCGCTTCGGTGGCTTGGGTAAACATTGATTGAGTATTCAGGGTGACGCTTTAATAGTGCGATCTGACCAGCGGTTAGCTGTTCTTTATATTTATCAAGATTTTTTGAGGTGACAACATGTAGTACACGGTCGGCCGCGTAAGGGTCAGGGTGGAACTGCCCTTTCTCATAACCAGGAATGGGTGAGGTAATACCACCTGTCCAAGCCGGAATACTGCCTGATGCATTGCCCGCTTTTTCAGCCCCCATAGGGGTTAAATCCACGCCTAAACGGTTGGCTTGCTGTTGAGTCACTTTTGCCCAAACCGACGAGGCGGTTAAAACACTAAGTAGTAAAACGGATAAGCTAATAGCACGGTTCACAATCGCTCCTTTTTTATATTTATACCAGTCAGACCAAGCGGCTTAAGGATAGGTATATGCTGCAATTTTTCAGTGGCGCACTTTATCATAATTCATCCATAAGGATTAGACTTAGAACGCATAAATCTAACAACAAATTGTTCCCCTATCATGCGGAACGATAGTACCATAAAGGTTAGCAAACGCTTACTATGTACCTTTAGCCTATAAATTCAACAATAAACGCACACGCCATGAAGTATGGCGTTTGACGCTGCATGATCTTAGTTAAGGTTTGTTATTTAAAAAAAGCAAAGGCTCATGCCAAGCGAGAATGGATGGGGAATTGTCACTTTTCGCTCTTCCAAAGTCCGACTCAATATTTGTCTGTCGCCAGATATCATGACCTAATACTCAATTTCCCCCCTTTTACCGATAGCTTAAATAAACAGCATACCGATCATAAAAGCAGATTAATTCCCTTACTCGCCCAGCACCCGGCGAAAGTTATCACGGCTATTGAGCAGGACTTGCTCAAGAGATTGGTTTCGCAAGCGGGCAATATAATCAGCTATCTTAGGCACATTTAAGGGGGTATTGATTTCATTTCGCGCAAAGGAAGGCGGCATGTCTGGGCTGTCAGTTTCTAGGGTATAAGCATCATCAGGTAAGGCCGCTACCATTTTATGCATCGCTTTAGCTCGGTCATAGGTCAAAGCACCACCAAGCCCTAGGACAAACCCTTGATTTATGTATCGCTTAGCCTGCTGGGTACTGCCAGAAAAAGCATGAATAAACCCACCCTGTTGGAAGTTAGCCTTGGATACCTCGCTGGCCAACTGGTCATGGGCCTTTCGGCAATGTATAACCATGGGTAAGCCATGTGAGCAAGCAAGCTCAAGCTGCTGTCGGAAGAAATAAAGCTGCTGCGTGTGAGTGTCTTTATCTAGCATGAAATCGAGACCACATTCGCCGATGGCATCTGGCTGAAAGCGCGAAATCGCCGCATCTAGACGTGCAATATCACTGGGGTCATGATCCGCAATAAAATATGGGTGCAACCCCAAAGCAATGCGCACTAGGTCTGGGTAACTGTCTTTCAACGCCAATACACGATCAAAAAAATCAACCTGAGTGGCAGGAATCAAGACCCCCTCACAGCCATTTGACAATAATTGAGCAAATAAATCGAATTGCACAAAATCGTCAAAATCCAAATGACAATGACTATCAACCCAGCCCATGGTAACTCCTCAACACAACCAAATTCCCCTCAACTACGTATCTAAAGTGTGAGTACTTGAAGTTTAACCTGTTGGAACTATGTTCTATATATCGATCAAGAAAAAGGACTCAACAAGTCATAGTGTTGGTCGATAGTATTAATAACATGTTAACAAGCTCCAAAATGGGAGTATGTTATTGATATTGAGGGATACGGCAGGGTTTTTGCTTTCATAACCATGAAGTCAATAACCAGCCGATCCTAGGGCGCCCGAGGAGGTAAGCCATGGATATCAGCAAACAAGAACTGAGAGATCAAATCATCCACCCCACGCTTGAATACCTGGGTAAAGCAGGCACCGCCGTCGAAAACTTGCTGGTGGCCATTGTCACCCAAAAACAACACGACCATCACGGTGCACAGCACAATCACAAAGGCTTAGGCCCTTATGGTATTGATACCTCCACACACCAAGTGGTGTGGGACAAGTATCTTGCGTTTCACCCAGACTTGGCTAGCCGCATACGAGGACTAGCTTCGCAGCGGGCTTTTTTAGAAGACCCTCATAGCGAGCTTGTCACCAACTTATGCTATGCCACTGCTATTGCATGGGTTGTCTACATTCTGCATCCTAGAGAACTGGCTCACTGCGTCGCATAATTTACTGCCTATTCGCAAGCCTTAAAAGCTTGCGATAAACAACCCTATACCTTTATGGCTCCTCGCCCTTTATACTCTAATCTTTTTCAAGAAGTTCCGGTTTGTCTAATCACACTTTTCAGTTTAAACAATTCTCAGTTGCTCAAAATCAATGTGCAATGAAAGTTAGCTTAGATGCTTGTTTATTGGGTGCTCGCTGCGAAACAGCTGATGCCGACACCATTTTAGATATCGGCACGGGCACAGGGCTTTTGGCTTTAATGCTTGCGCAAAAAAGCACCGCTAAAATTGACGCCATTGAAATCGATCAAGCCGCTGCAACCCAAGCCAAAGAAAATGTTATGGCCAGCCCATTTAAATCCCAAATACAGATTCACAATAAGAGCATTCAATCGTTTCAAAATACCGCACAACCGAATTCTTATGATTTAATTATTTGTAATCCACCTTTTTTTAGTGGGCACCTAAGCAGTCACGACCCTCAAAGAGATCTTGCACGGCATAACAACAGCCTGAGTTTTAATGAACTTAGTCTATCGATAGCCTACTTATTGAAAACAACAGGCAATGCCTGGTTGCTACTACCACCACAAGAACATAAACGTTTTTTATTAGAAGCCAACCATACAGATTTAAACCTTACAAAATGTATTGATATATATTCAAGAAAAAACAAACCCAGCAAGTTAGCTATTTGGGTGTACTCCAAACGAAAAGACATAGACAAAACCAGCGAAGAAATCCTCATTTACCATGAGAATAGCAGCCAATATAGCAGTGAGTTTTGCAAACTTTTGGCTGACTATTATTTAAAACTGTGAACTGCTAGACTATTGTAAATTCTTTCGAGACATTTACATGCGCATTATTCAGAGCAGTCTTTTAATAGTATTACTCATTATAAGCTTTACCCTTGGATACCTTTTTCCTACTACACCGTACATGCCTGATCACATAAAGGGCAATAAGTTTAGCCTAGACAGTAAGATTCCTGATTTTTCCACCTACAAAGATGTCAACGACAAGAAGAATGACTTCTTCGCTTTTTTATTGCCAAAAATCAAATATGCGAACGACAATATCCTAAAAGAACGTCGCCAAGTATTTGATTTAAAAGTTGCCTTACCTAACTTATCAAAAGATGAAGTATCAACGCTCAATGCACTTAAAGATAAATATGAAGTCTCATTAACCAATCACGAAGACGCCATTAATGCACTGCTAAAACGTGTGGATATCATTCCAGCCTCACTTGCATTGGCTCAAGCTGCCAATGAATCCGCTTGGGGTACATCTCGCTTTGCTCAAGAAGGCAATAATTTATTTGGCCAATGGTGTTATGTTAAAGGGTGCGGCATCATTCCTAAGCAGCGCCATGGCAAACAACGCCACGAAGTCGCCAAGTTTGATGGTATTGTTGATTCCATCGAAAGTTACATGCGTAATTTAAATTCTCAAGCGGCTTATGAGAAGCTGCGCACACTGCGTGCTGAAGCAAGAGAAGATGAAGATGTAATTACTGGAGTGAATTTAGCCAACGGCCTTTGGAGTTACAGTATTCGAAGAGAAGCCTATGTGCACGAAATACAATTGATGATTAAACAGAACGGTTTACAACAATATAACCGCCCTGTCTCTCATACAAACTAATCAATTATCTATAACGCCAGGCAATGAATCGGCTGATTTTATTGCCTTGCGCCATTTCCACCACGTCGAAATCCGCAGATACCTTATTCAAGCTTCGCTTCAGAGGACCTAGATTTTCTTTCTTTGAAACCAAACAGGTAAAACATCCCACTTGTTGAGCATAGTCCTGAGACTCGAAAATCATGTTAGTAATGAAATTCTTTTCGCCACCCTTGCACCAAAGCTCGTTACTTTGCCCTGCAAAATTCAGCTGTTCATTCTTTGATATATGGGCAATATTAGAGTCACGTTTATGCTTATTACGATTTAGATTCTTATTTTTTCGCACACTGCCCGACATAGCCGCGGCTTGTGACTCATGAAATGGCGGATTACACAGGGTTAAGTGGAAATAATCATCAGGCTGAATAATGCCTTTAAAGATTTGCACACTACTTGCCTGCTTACGCAGTTCAATATTCAAACCTAAACTTTGATTGTGGTCGATATTTTGTTGTGCACTTTTAAGTGCTCCATCATCAATATCGGTAGCTACCATATTCCATTCAAATAACCGGTTCGCCAATAACGGATAAATTAAATTAGCGCCTGTGCCAATATCCAACCCTAGAACAGGGCTAAAACTTGCTTTATTGGATTGGAAAAAATGGTGACGCTGCAAATACTCAGAAAGGT
>JBNMQC010000162.1:0-5502 GCA_051277445.1 Bermanella sp.
AAATCCCAAAAGCCCTGTTCACCAATTATATATGCAACCGGCTCACCTAGCTGGCGACGCTGAAGATAAGCACGAAAGGTTTGTTCTTGCTCGTCAGTCAGTACTTTTTCGGGATCAGTGAATAATAGATTACGGTGGGCATTTAAACTATGCAGTAGAATCAGTTCAGCGTCTAAGGCTTGGGTATCAGAGTGGGTAATGAATTGCTGGCCCTCAAAGAGGGCCTGTTTAATGGTCATTGGCATAACAGATATTTAGTTATCCGCGCCCATGTTCGCTAGCATCTCTGCTTGGTGCTCTTGAATCAAAGGCTGAATCACAGAATCCAAATCCCCTTCCATGAGTTCATCTAACTTATAAAGGGTCAGGTTAATGCGGTGATCACTCACACGGCCTTGTGGATAATTATACGTACGAATTCGCTCTGAACGGTCACCGCTGCCCACTAAACTTTTACGCTCAGCTGCTTGTTCGGCTTGTGCTTTTTGCGCAATGGCATCGTTTAGACGGGTCGCTAGGATGGACATTGCGCGGGCACGGTTTTTATGTTGCGAACGCTCATCCTGACACTCCACCACAAATCCGGTTGGTATGTGAGTAATACGAATGGCCGAATCGGTTTTGTTTACGTGCTGGCCACCAGCGCCACTGGCACGAAAGGTATCGATTTTTAAGTCGGCCTTGTTGATATCCACTTCCGCTTCGTCTTCCACTTCAGGCATGACGGCGACAGTACACGCAGACGTATGAACACGACCCTGACTTTCGGTAGCCGGTACACGCTGAACACGGTGAGCCCCTGACTCGAATTTCAACTGGCTATACACTGCATCGCCAGCAATTCGTAAAATGATTTCTTTATAGCCGCCATGGTCACCATCGTTGGAATTCATCACTTCAAATTTCCAACCCCGTTTTTCAGCGTACTTGGTGTACATGCGAAACAGGTCGCCCGAGAAGATCGCGGCTTCATCACCACCGGTGCCAGCACGAATTTCAACGATAACGTTTTTGCCATCATTTGGATCTTTTGGTAACAGCAATATTTGCAGTTCAGCTTCGAGACGCTCGATCTCAGCCTTGGCACTTTTTAATTCTTCTTGACCCATTTCACGCATTTCAGGGTCGCTATCTTGGATCAAGATATGGGCTTCTTCTAAGTTACCTTCGGCCTCGGTGTATAATTCAAAGGCTTTAACCACAGGCTCAATTTCAGCGTATTCTTTAGACAGGCCACGGAAACGATTTTGATCGCTGATCACACTGGCATCGGACAACAGGTGACCAATTTCCTCATAACGCTCGGCAAGGGTTTCTAATTTTGTTTTAACTGAATCTTTCATGCTTCTCTCTAACAAAAGTCAGGCGTCTCAAGGGACGACAAACGCTTTAATTTTTTCTGGCCTGCTAACCATGGTTAAGAGGTGGTTAACACTCATATCCCATTACATTTATTCTAAATCTGAGTCCGATAGCTGATACAACTCCTGCACCCAGGTCATCACTTCTTTGCGCCCAACGCTACTGGCTTCTCGCATTTTAACCGTAGGCTGGTGTATCAATTTGTTGGTCAACATATTGGCCAACGTGGTCACCACCGCTTGGGCATCATCCCCTTTTTGTAAGCGCTTAAGGGCTTTTTCGAGTTCTTGGTCTCGAATGGTTTCGGCGTGTTGGCGAAACGCTTTCAGGGTGTTGACGGCATCTAGGGTGCGCAATTGTCGCATGAATGCGGCGCTGCCTGCTTCTATTATTTCTTCAGCGTCTTGTGCGGCATGCTCGCGCTGGCGAACATTTTCTTCAATGATGTCTTTAAGGTCATCAACGGTATACAGGTAAACATCGTTTAGATCACCGACTTCGGTCTCAATGTCCCTTGGTACCGCAATATCCACCATGAACATAGGGGCGTGTTTGCGTTTTTTAAGGGCTCGCTCAACGGCGCCCTTGCCTAAAATCGGTAGCGGGCTGGCGGTAGAGGCAATAACGATGTCTGCTTTATAAAGCTCATCCGGTATGGCTGACAGTAAAATGGCTTTGGCACCAAATTGCTCAGCCAAGGCTTCAGCGCGCTCCAGTGTCCGATTTGCCACGGTGATGTCACTCACCCCCGCATCCACTAAATGGCGAGCCACTAAGTCGATGGTTTCACCCGCGCCAATCAATAAGGCGCGGCTTTTTGAGAGGTCTGAAAAAATTCGTTGACCCAGATTCACCGCCGCATAAGCGACCGATACTGGGTTTTCACCAATGGCGGTATCGGTACGCACTTGCTTGGCCACACTGAATGTTTGACGAAATAGGCGGTCTAACTCAGGACCAATGGTGCCGGCTTCTTGGGCAACCGCGTAGGCATTCTTCATTTGCCCCAGTATTTGTGGCTCACCTAGGATCAAGCTGTCTAGGCCGCTGGCCACACGCATAATATGCTGCACCGCGGTTTCACCGGTTAACGCATAGTGGCAGCTTTCAAGCTGTTCTAGGGGCACGCCATGAACCTCCTGCAGCCACTGTAATAATGCACTAGGATTATTATCTTTAGCAGTGAAATACAGTTCAGTACGATTACAGGTGGATAGGATGGCGATTTCATCCACACCATGGCTCACATTGACCTGCCTTAATTGAGCAGGCAAATGGTCCGGAGCAAAGGCCACTTTCTCGCGCACCGCCACAGGGGCCGTTTTATGATTAATACCTAGGGTTAATAACGTCATGTATTACTTTGTTTTCTATTGAAAGGACCGAAATGTGGGCCATTTATTTCAAACTTATTAAAAAGAGCCGTATTATATCTATTATTGCGCAAAATAGCTGGCCTGCTTTCAAAACTAGTTATTTAACACACTGTTGCCTAGGCACCTTGAGGTATTATGACAAACCGCTTATTGCTGGTCCCATTATTAAGCCTGCTGCTGGCCACGCCCAGTTGGGCGGCTGCTCCCTTGGATACGCAAGAGGATGAAGCGTCTGACAATTATAGCGTCAATACCTTTTATGCCTTGCTGGTGGCCGAAATGGCCGGACAACGTCAATTATACGATGTGGCACTGGGCAACTATTTATTAGAGTCTCACCGTACACAAGACCCAGGCGTCACCGCCCGTGCAACCCAGATCGCCCAGTTTATTGGCGCAGACCAAGCTGCATTAGACGCGGCCACACTTTGGGTGAAACTCGATAGCGAAAACCCCTTGGCGCAACAAGCCCTCAGCTCAGAGTTGGTGAAAGCGGCCCGCTTCAGTGAATCGGCCTTACACCTTCAAAAAGCGTTAGACCTAGAACCCTTACTCAATGTGAACTTCATCAGCTTGCAAGGGGTCGATATGACCGAAGGCTCTCGAGAGTTATGGCTTGAATCCCTTACACCTCTAATCACTCGTTACAAAGAAAACCAAGCCCTATTATTTAATGTAGCCAGCTTGCACCAGCAACAAAACAACCTTGATGAAGCGTTGAGTATTTGCAGTGCGTTACTCAAACAGCACCCAGAGTTTTACCCAGCGTGGTCGTTAAAAGCTCGCCTTCAAGCCACTCAGGAAGACTTTAAAGGCGCCATTAAAACGGTTAACTCTGCCCTTAAGCAGTTTAAAGATGACAAGTCGTTCTCTTTGTTAAAAGCTCGTTTATTAATCAAAAACAAAGACATCAAACAAGCCAGTAAGGTGTTTGCGCAGTTACATGAGCAACACCCCAATGATGCCCACATATTGCTTCCCCTTGCCTTGACGCAACTGGAGCTAGAGGATCATTCTGCGGCTAAGTTATCCCTGCAAAAACTGCTGAACCTTCACCAAATGCAAAGTGAAGCCCATTATTATCTTGGCAGAATCGAGCAGTACCAAGGCAACGATCAAGCGGCATTGAATCATTACCTCGCCATGAAAGGCGGCCGTGAATACCTAGCAGCACAAGGGGCCATTATTAATATCTACATGAGCCAAGGCGATAATCAGCTGGCCATTAATCATGTGCGCCAACAGCGCACCATCGACAATGAAAACCAACAAGCCTACTTTTTAATGGAAGTGGATATCCTCAATCGATCAGGCGAATATGATGCATCGCTCAAAGTGCTTAACTCAGCCTTAAAGGCTTACCAAGACAGCACGGACTTACGTTATTCCAGAGCCATGGTGGCCGAAAAGCTGGGTAACCTCGATCAACTGGAACAAGACCTTAGCCATATCATCAGCCTCGAGCCTGACAATGCCACCGCTTTAAACGCCTTAGGCTACACATTGGCTGACCGCACCTCTCGATTGGATGAAGCATTACTGCTAATCGAAAAAGCATTGAAGCTTGCCCCTAAAGACCCAGCCATTTTAGACAGCCTTGGCTGGGTGTATTACCGCATGGGCAAACTGAAGCAAGCCCTTACCTTATTAGAACAAGCATTTGCGTTATTTCCTGATGCCGAAGTGGCCGCTCATTTAGGTGAAGTGCTTTGGGCCCTGGAAGACCGAGCCCAAGCAAAAGCCATTTGGAGCAAAGCCCTCAACACCGCCCCTGATAGCCAAATCCTCAAAGACACCCTACTGCGATTAGAAGTTGATTTATAAATGTTAAAACCCCTTTTTACGCTGGCCTTGTGCCAGCTTTTGCTTGCCTGCAGCATGGCCCCCACCTCGCCACCACAAAGTAACTGGGCCGTGAGCGGCAAAATAGGCATTACCACCCCCACGCAAAGTGTTGCCGGCTTTATTCAGTGGAAACAACAAGGTAAAGATTTTGATATTTATGTAAGTGGGCCGTTCACGGTTGGTAGCACGCGCATACAAGGCAATATTGCTAACATCAGTTTGACCCAAGGGGGCAAAACCGTAGAAGGCATTAACCCTCAGAAGTTGATTTATGATGAGCTTGGCTGGTTTTTCCCCATTGAGAATTTACCATTTTGGCTCAAAGGTCAGGCTGCGCCTTATAGCCCAGCCAATCGCGAGACCGATGAAAGTGAACAACTCACTCAGATTCGCCAAGACAAATGGCAAGTGGACTTCTTACGTTACAACGACTACTACGACTTACCCGAGCGCATTCGCATCAGTCAAGGTCAGTGGAGGTTTCTAATTGTAATAAAACACTGGGAATTCGGTTAAACACTTCCATCAAAACGAAAAAAGCGCCAAGGATTGTCTTAATTGAAAACCCATGGCGCTTTTTTATAAGTACTTATTAGTCGTACTTTATATGTTGTAATTTACTCAGTCATCATCCGATAACATTTTGCCTAGTAAGGTATGGTAAAGCTCACGATCACCGATTAAGCCGGTCATTTGATCGCCATCACGAATCAATACCGGATAACCCGTTAGATAACGAATTTCCATCACATCTCGTATCGGCATATCCACCGGCACGCAAACAGGCATGGAGCGATAACAAGTAACATCATCGCTTGTTTGCCAATGATGTACGGCAAGGGATTCATTATTGTAACGTACGGTTTTTTGATCATTACTCAACCAAATGCCATTTTTCTTACTTAAGCAGTAGCCGTTA
>JBNMQC010000163.1:0-5491 GCA_051277445.1 Bermanella sp.
TTGTGTCTGTTGTTTCGTATGTGTGGTTTTCAAAGAAAACCACAGACTGGCGCACCCAATTTATTCGTGAGGCCAATCAAGCGGATAGCCGTTCTAGCTCTCGTGCGGTGGACAGCCTATTGAATTTTGAAACCGTAAAATACTTCACCAATGAGCAATACGAGTCCAGCTTATATGACGAAGAGTTAGCCGACTGGGAAAAAGCCAAACGCAAAAACCGTTTAACGCTGTTTTTATTGAATGGCGGGCAAGCGCTGATTATCTCGGCATCCATGACGGCCATGTTGTTATTGGCCGCCAGTGAGGTCAGTGAAGGGCGTATGACCATTGGTGACTTTGTGTTGGTGAATGCGTTCATGATGCAGATTTTTATGCCGCTCAATTTCTTGGGGTTTGTGTATCGTGAAATTAAAAGCTCCATGACCAATATCGAACGCATGTTCTCGCTCATGCGAGTGCAGCCCAAAGTGGCGGATGTTGAAGAGGCTGCTGAATTGACGGTCAGTAAAGGCTTAATCGAATTTAAACACGTGAACTTCTCTTATGATGAGCGCGCGATCATCAGCGATGTGAGCTTTACAGTGTTGCCCGGTGAAAAGTTAGCATTAGTGGGCAGCAGTGGTGCTGGTAAATCGACCCTGGGTAAACTGCTGTTCCGATTTTATGATGTGAGCGCAGGTAAGATTTTAATTGATGGGCAAGACATTCAAACCGTTAGCCAGCAAAGTTTGCGTCAAGCCATTGGGGTGGTACCACAAGACACGGTGTTATTTAACTCAACGTTATTAGAGAACGTGCGGTATGGTCGCCCGGATGCCAGTGACGATGAAGTGAAACAGGCCATCAAGCTTGCGCACTTGAATGAATTTGTATCGCGTTTACCTAAGGGCTACGACACCGAAGTAGGCGAGCGTGGCCTTAAGCTATCGGGCGGTGAAAAACAGCGTGTGGCCATTGCGCGAACTATTTTAAAGCAGCCAAGTATCTTGTTATTTGATGAAGCTACAAGCTCGTTGGATAGCGATTCTGAAAAAGCGGTATTAGATGCCATTAACGAAGTCTCTAAAGGCAAAAGCAGTGTGGTGGTGGCTCATCGATTATCCACCATTGTTAATGCGGATCGTATTCTGGTGCTTGAGCAAGGGCGCATCGTCGAGCAAGGGAATCATAAAGATCTAATGGCAAAACAAGGCCGTTACGCTCAATTATGGCAAATGCAGCAACACCAAGGAGACGCATGAACCTTTTATTAATTGATGCCATGAATCTCATTCGCCGCATTTATGCGGCGCAGTCCTATGGTGGTAGTGAGGCCATCGAACAAACCTTATTGCTCAGCCAGAATGCGATTCTTAAAGACTTAGAAAAAGTAGGTGCCACCCATGTGGCTTGTGTTTTTGATGGTAAAGGCCCCACGTGGCGCCATAACATGTTTGACGCCTATAAAGCGGATCGTAAACCCATGCCGCAAGAACTAGCGGATGCGCTGGAGTCTTACATGGCGCGGTTTCGCAAGCTGGGCATCGCAAGCATGGTGTTTGATGAGTACGAAGCGGATGATGTGATCGCCACCTTGGCGGTGAAAACCAGCTTAAAAGGGGGGCAGGTGACCATTGTCTCCACTGATAAAGGCTTTATGCAGATTGCCAATGACGATATTCGCTTGTACCACCATTTTGATAAGCGATTTTTAAACCCCGATGATGTGCGCCAGCAGTTAGGGTTAGAGCCAGAGCAGTTGGTGGATTTTCTTAGCCTGGTGGGCGATACCACCAATCATGTACCTGGGGTTGCAGGCATTGGGCCAAAAACCGCAGGCCAGTTGTTAGATGAATATGGCGATCTTGATAGTATTTTAATCAATAGTGAGCACATCAAAGGTAAAGTAGGGCAGACCCTGCAAAGCGATTATCGGATTGCGTTATTAGCCCGAAAATTGGTCACATTGAAGACGGATTGCGAGTTAGCGCTAAACTTAAAAGACTTTCGGTATCGTAAGCCTGCATAGGAGCATTGCAACCCATACAGGCAACAGCGATAATCGGTTCATCATCGTTCTAGGATACTTACCATGGCTTGGTTGAAAGCATTTATCAGTTTCGCACTTGCATTGCTTATTATTGGCTGTGGCATTGTCTTAAATTTGCGCAATGGCGCACCGGTCTCTTTGGATTTTGTATTCTGGCAAAGTCCTGATTTATCCCTAGGTATCGTGGTGGTGGTCAGTGTGCTGGTCGGCTGCATTGTCGGCATGCTCATCAACAGTGTTTGGTTGTTGCGAGTGACACGCAAAAGCCAGAAACTTCAAAAACAATTGGACCAATCGATTAAGCGCTTAGAGCAAATACAGTAGTTTTTATGGATTTACACTTACTCCTGATTTTGGTGTTAGCAGTGGCCTTGGGCTGGCTGCTGGGGCGCTATGATGGGCAAAAGAAACACGCTCAAACCCCGTTTCCAAGTCTGGATATGCTGGCGGGTGATCGCCAATCTGAAACCATGCAGGTCATTCTTAATATGGCTGAGCGTGAAGAGGCATTGGATTTACAATTGAGCCTGGGCACCTTCTATCGTCGTCGTGGTGAAATTGATAAAGCCATCTCGATTCATCAAAGCTTATTTGCCCGCCCAGATTTAGATAAAAAGATATCCGCAGATGTTCAGCTTGCCCTTGCGTCGGATTACCTAAATGCAGGCTTGCTTGACCGAGCAGAACGCTTGTTGCTGGAACTGTTAAAAAGTAACAACCATTTAAAGACCAAGGTATTGGCGAAATTGGTCACCTTGTATGAAGAAGAGCAAGATTGGAACAGCATTCTATCGCTGGCCAGTGAAGCAAATTACCTAAAGAACAATAAAGCCATTGCTTACGCCTGTTGCGAGCTGGCCGATGAAGCGGTTAAACAGAAAAACTGGCGGGACGCTCAGCGTTATATTTCCCAAGCCCTAAAGCTCGATAGCCGCTGCGTGCGGGCGTTGCTGCTAGAAGCCGATATGGCAGAGATAGAAGGTTTCCCAAACAAAATGCTGGCGAGCATCAAAGAAGCCTTAAATTACGAGCCAAGCTTGTTGTATTTGGTGCTGCCTCAGTTGACGGAGCTGTTTGATTCTCGCCATCGCCCACATGAGCTAGAGCGCCTGCTAGAGCAGCTTTGGCAAGACCACCCAATGCCGCTCACGTTACACAGCTATGCCGAGCATATTGCAAAACACCAAAATTTAGATGCCTCAATTGAAAAGCTCACGCACTTTATTGGCCAGGTGCCTACTTATGAAGGCTTTAGTTTGTTGCTTGACCACCTCATTGAAAAAGGCGAAGCGTTATCGCTTGATTACGTAAGAAGCCTAAAACACATCATGCTGCAATTGCAGAAATCATCCGATGAGTTCGCCTGTCGCCAGTGCGGTTTTGAAGCCGATAAACACTATTGGCGTTGCCCAAGTTGTAAAGAGTGGGAAACCTTTGTTCCTAAGCTCGCTTATACGCCGCGCAATAAATTGAACTCACAGTCAAAAGTAAGGATCCCTCATGCCAAATAAACCCATTGTTGTTGCTTTGGATTTTGATAATCGCGCGCAGACACTCGAATTAGTTGATCGTCTTGACCCACAGCGCTGCCGTTTAAAAATTGGTAAAGAGCTATTTACCAGTGAAGGGCCTCAATTAGTGGAAGCGGTTCAAAACAAAGGGTTTGATGTCTTTTTAGATTTGAAATTTCATGATATTCCAAACACCTGTGCCAAAGCCGTTACTGCTGCTGCAAACCTAGGTGTGTGGATGGTTAACGTACATGCCAGTGGTGGTGAGCGCATGATGAGCGCAGCCCGTGAAGCGCTGGACAAGTTTCAGCAAAAGCCGTTATTGATTGGGGTGACGGTTCTTACCAGTATGGAGCAGTCTGATTTAGCCGGTATTGGGTTAGATGTGGCACCGCAAGAACAGGTGAAGCGTTTGGCTCAGCTAACGAAAGCAAGTGGCCTAGATGGCGTGGTGTGCTCTGCTCAAGAAGCCGTGATGCTAAAAGAACTGTGTGGCCAAGACTTTAAACTGGTTACACCGGGCATTCGTCCAAGCTTTGCTGCCCAGGGCGATCAGCGCCGTGTGATGACTCCAAGTGAAGCCATGGCCGCGGGTGTCGATTACATGGTCATTGGCCGTCCGATCACGCAAGCCAAAGACCCAATTGAAGCGTTAACCCTTATTGAGCAAGAACTATCTGCTTAATTAGGTTTCATCATGCTTAATTCTTAAGTGAATGAGCAATGAGTAAAATACCTACATGCAAGTAAGCTAAGTCTTACGCCGCTTTAAATTTCTCCTTGATAGGGTTTAGACCCCACAAGGAGAAACCTATGCAAACCATTCTACGCGTTAAACATTTATGCCTATGTCTGTTCGCTGCAGCGCTGTTTTCTGTGCCGGTAATGGCTCAGACAGACACTCAAGCATCACCTGAACCTCAGTTGAGTGTGAATCAAATCGATATCAATACTGCTGATGAGGCACAGTTGTCTGAGCTCACCCAGGTAGGAAAGAAAAAGGCCCAAGAGATCATCCGATATCGCGAGGCGAATGGTCCATTTAAGACAGTTGACGACCTGCTTCAGGTGAAAGGCATTGGCCAGACCACTATTGAGAAGAATCGAGCACGGTTATTAGCAGGGCAGTAGTCCAAAAAAAGTGACAAAACCCCGCCAATACAAATAAACCCAGCCAAGGCTGGGTTTATTTTTGCCTAATATTTAAACAAATTTAAAGGATTGAAAGCGTCTAAAATCAGAAAAGGCGCTAACTGTTTGAAAACTACACAAAAGTCGCTAAGTACTTGCAAAATATGAAAAAAATTACCAAAAGGTGATTGACACAAGACTAAAGTTATATAAAATGCGCTCCACGCTTTCGGGGTGATTAGCTCAGCTGGGAGAGCACCTCCCTTACAAGGAGGGGGTCGGCAGTTCGATCCTGTCATCACCCACCAAATTCTCTTTGAGAAAATGGTTGAAGCGTAAATAGTTAATATCTTCGGATGTTAATGCTGGACTGGTAGTTCAGTTGGTTAGAATACCGGCCTGTCACGCCGGGGGTCGCGAGTTCGAGTCTCGTCCAGTCCGCCACTTAAGTTTTATTCTATATCCCTCTCTTGATTCATACTCTTTATATAAAATCGTTTAAATCCTTATTTCTTGCTTCATTTTATTTAATTCAAATTTAAATTCTCCAGCGGGCTTTGTGTGCCTGCAAAATGCTGTCCTAACACATGGGTATAAATTTGGGTGGTAGACACATCTTTATGGCCTAGTAATTCTTGTACGGTTCTAATATCTCTACCACTGCGTAAAAGCTCCGTGGCAAAAGAATGCCTAAATGTATGACAGCCAATTCTTTTATTAAATAAGCCGGTTTTGTTAACCGCCTTTGATAAGGCTTTACGAGGAACGGAATCATGCAAATGGTGGCGACAAGTGATACCTGTATAAGGGTGTTGGCATA
>JBNMQC010000164.1:0-5482 GCA_051277445.1 Bermanella sp.
CTTAGAACTGGCTCAAGGTTTGTTGTGATAGGAGGGCGTTTTAGTTTAAAAACGCCTCCACTTCTTTTGCCCATTCAAGCCAAGCTTGCTCGCCTAAAATACCGCGCCTTAGGGTGAGGTAGGGCAATTCAAACGGCCTTTTTTTCGTCTCGCTTAATGCAAGATACTGCTGCTCTAATGTTAAAAATGTTCCCAGCATGCGCTGGTGGATCTCTTTATGCTCGGCTAATTCGGCTTTTAATTTGGGTTTGTCCAGCAAATGACCGGCGTAGAGTTTGACCAAAAACGCGTCGTTGACCTTATCGACTTTCACTGGGTTTTCTAACCATTCAATTAACGAATCATGACCAGCTTGGGTCATTTGATAGACCTTGCGGTCGGGTTTGCCTTTTTGTGGCTCTAAGGTGCAGTCAATTAAACCATCGCTGTGTAGGGTTTTTAATTGGCTGTAAATTTGTTGGTGGCTGGCGTTCCAAAAGAAGCCTAAGCGGGCTTTAAAGCGTTTGAGCAGGTCATACCCTGAGCCTTCTTCGGTTTCTAATAAAGTCAGTATAGCGTGCTTAAGAGACATGATGGGTATCGTGATTGAATAAGCGCTTAGTCTATGTGGGTTTTAAGCTATATGCAAATAGTTGCATATCAATCGAAGTGGCTCTACACTGATTCTGGATATGCAATTATTTGCATATAAAAATAATAATAAAACAACCGATACACCGATCAATGAGGTTTCCATGGCAAAAGTAAAGGTAAGAACCGGTAAACGTTATCGCAGCGGCCGAGCCGCAGGACACTATGACGCCATTGTGGTGGGCTCGGGTATCGGCGGCTTAGCCAATGCTGCGTTGCTGTCATTAATGGGCAAAAAAGTATGTGTGCTGGAACAGCATTACACCGCTGGCGGGTTTACTCATGCCTATGACCGCGAGGGTTATGAGTGGGACGTGGGCGTGCATTACATTGGCGAAGTACATAAGCCATCAAGCATGAAACGCATTTTTGATACCATCAGCGAAGGGCGTTTAAAGTGGGCCGCTATGGACCCGGTATACGATAAAATTATTTTAGGCGATAAAGAATATGACTTTGTGGCCGGACGTGAAAATTTCATTGATGAATTAAGCAAGCACTTTCCTGATGAGCGCGCCAACATTGAACGCTATGTGAACCTGACACGTAAAATCAGCACGTTAACCCCCAAATTTTTTGCCGCCCAAGCCATGCCAAAATGGTTAGGGCGCATGTACAACTGGATTCGCCCTTTGCTGGTGCCTAAAGAATTTTTTCAAACCACCCGTGAAGTATTAGAAGGCATCACCAGTAACCAAGAATTAATCAGCGTATTAACCGGTCAGTGGGGGGATTATGGTCAGGTGCCAAGAGACGCGGCGTTTTTAATGCATGCGTTAATTGCGAAACATTATTTAGCCGGTGGTGCATACCCGGTGGGCGGTGCATCCTCCATTGCCCGTGAAATTATTCCCACCATTCAAAAAAGCGGCGGTGAGGTGTTTACCTACGCAGAAGTGGATGAAGTCTTGGTAAAAGGCGATACCTGTTACGGTGTGAAGATGGCCAATGGCGATGAAATATTTGGCGATGTGGTGTTCAGTAATGTGGGCTTTATGAATACGGTTAAGCGTTTATATCCTGATGCATTAAAAGCCAAACACGGGGTTGATAAATGGCTAAAAGCCGATGCTATTGAGCGCTCCAGTGCCAGCTATTGTGTGTATGCGGGCTTTAAAGGCACCACTGAAGAGCTTGGCTTAGATACCACCAATTTGTGGATTTACCCCAATGGTGATCACGAAACCAACGTGGATAATTTTCGTGCGGGTAAGACAGATCAACTGCCATTAATTTATGTGTCGTTTCCGTCATCCAAAGACCCTGAGTGGGATGAGCGTTACCCTAATAAATCCACGGTTGAAATTGTAACGGTTGCTAATATGGACGATTACAAGCAGTGGGATGGCACCACTTGGCAACAACGTGGCGATGACTACGAAAAGAAAAAAGACGAGGTGGCGAAATACTTATTAGAACGTTTGTTTGAGCGCAAGCCTCAATTGCGAGCAGCATTGGATTACTATGAGATTTCAACGCCACTGTCTACGCAGTTTTATCAGCTCAATGAAGAAGGCGAGATTTATGGTTTAAACCATTATGTGGACCGCTTTAAGCAAACGTGTTTGCACCCACAAACCCCGATTAAAAACCTCTACATGACCGGTGCTGATGTGATGACCGCAGGTGTGGGTGGTGGCTTGATGGGTGGCGTCATGAGTACCATGTGTATGTTGGGTTTAAAGCAGGGCAAAGCGGTGATGGATTTATTTAAAAACTATCAAGAACCTAAGGATGACGCTAAGCAGACCAATAAAAAGCAAAAGGCGGCGTAAAATATTGAGGTGTGTTTGTGTTAGAATGCCCATTTTTTAATGGGCATTTTTTTGCCTGGTCATTATGCCGCGGGTGTTTTCATGTTGGGTATCTTGTATTCGTTTCGTCGTTGTCCTTATGCCATGCGTGCGCGCTTAGCGTTAGCGTATTGTGTGGAGCCTGAACAGTTCGAATTAAGAGAAGTGGTACTAAAAGATAAGCCCCAGGCCATGCTGGATATTAGCCCAAAATCCACGGTGCCTGTTTTACAGTTAACTGGTGATAAAGTGTTAGAGGAAAGCTTGGATATCATGCAGTTTGCTTTATCTAAAGCCCCTGACCTATCACCGACGCTTTATCCTAATCACTTGCAAGGTGATATTAATGAGTTAATCGAATTCAATGATGGGCCATTTAAGTGGGCGCTGGACCGTTACAAATACGCAGACCGCTATGAAGAGTCCGAAGCGTTTTATCGTGAGCAGGGCGAAGTGTTTTTAACGGGACTGAACGCGCGTCTTGAGCATTCACCATTTTTGATGGGTGATGAAGTAACGTTAGCGGATTTAGCGATTTTTCCGTTTGTTCGCCAGTTTGCCCATGTGAATAAAGCGTGGTTTGAGGCCAGCCCTTATACCCATTTACAAACGTGGTTGGGTCACTGGTTAGACAGCCCATTGTTTATTCGTATTATGAAAAAATACACGCAATGGGCCGTTGAAAATGAGCCGGTTTATTTTCCTTAATATTAAGCAGCGGGGTCTTCCGCTGGAACTTCTTCGGCGGCCGGGTCATCCGCGACATCGCCAGCTTCGGGTGCGAATTTCATCCATAACACTTCGTTAGGTTGCTCGGCAATAAAATGCAGATTACCTTCCCCATCAATTAATGCAAAACCCCCTGTGGGCACATCCACCGGCTGATTAAATTCAGGGCAGAGGTTTCGTTCAATACTGAGTTTTAGAAAATCATCATTAAGGGTTGATAGTTTGCCTTTCCATTGGCAACCCGTTGCACTATTAGAGCCTTGTATGCCCCCTGCATCATTGATGTATAAGATGGAGTCGGCGGTTGCCCATATACCGCGCACGCGCGTCAAGCTCATGTTGCTGCTTCGCCCGGTGTCTAGGTTTAGGGTGGCACTGCCTGAGCGCGAAGCGCCGTCAAAATTTAAAAATAATAACTGTGTACTGGCAAATAATGCATCCACTTCAATACGGTTGCTGGTGCGAGTGCCCACGTAAAAATTATTGTCTAAGTCCGGTGCGCTGTAACTATACACCGTGGTGTCGAGTAGGGCGTTGTCATTTTCAAGTATGCTGTACGTGCCCAGATGGGCTTCGTCTTCACGCAAAATAAAGACTTTATTTTCAAAAAATAAAACCGAGGTGGTCAAGGCTTCTGTGACACCTTGCTCTTGGGTTTCCCCTAGCCATAAACCGTTTAATGTTGGCGGCCCGCTTGAACTGCTGTCATCAAATGCGCCGCATCCCGCTGCGAAAACACACATACCTATGAGGAAAGACTTTACCACTGCCATGTTCTAATCCATTCAATATCTATTTAAAGCATAGCACTGGTTTTTTTGTTGTGGCATTTGATTACTAAGGAATGTTTATGGGTTTTATTAGAACAGATTGTCATACGGTGTAATGAAAACTCACTTCTATACTGGTTAAACATGCTAGTCGTTTTGAGAGGGAACTCTCTTATCAGCAAAGGGTTTAGCTATGAAAAAGAAGTTAGCTGCGTGTTTGTTATTCCTATTAGTTTTATGGCCCCCTGTTTCTTGGGGGCAGATCCTATCATTTGATCAACCTGATACTCGAATCATCGGGGGTGTCTTTCGTGATGAGAGTTACCCTTGGATGGTCTCTATTCAGCGTGGTTCTCATTTTTGTGGTGGGGTTCTTATTGCCAAAGATTGGGTGTTAACCGCCGCTCATTGTTTAGATGATAAAACCCCCGACGAACTGACCCTCTATATTGGTTTAGATAGTTTATCTTACCCCTCCTCCGGAGATGTCAGAAAAGCCGATTGGTTTGTTTTACACCCTGATTATAACGACCGCCTTTTCTATAGTGACGTGGCAATTATCAAACTTAATCAAAGTGCCACTAAAACTCCCATTGACATTCTAAGTCGTAACGATACAAAAGCTTTACAGCAAAATGAGCAGCTGCGGGTTTTGGGCTGGGGGGTGACGGACTCAGGCTTGAGTTCACGGATATTAAAACAAGTGGATGTGAGTTTTCAGCGAGACGCGGTGTGTAACAGTACTTACCCAATCAATAGTATTAAAGGTTACTGGGATCGCAGCTTTTGTGCAGGAGAAGTCAGTGGTGGTAAGGACTCTTGCCAAGGAGACAGCGGGGGCCCTATTTTAGTGAAAGCCAACGGAGAATGGGTATTAACTGGATTGGTTAGTTGGGGGAGTGGCTGTGCTCAGCCTGGCTTATATGGGGTTTACAGTGAAGTGTCCGCAATGGGGGACTGGATTGAACAAAGTTTGAATGATGTAAGCCTTTTGGGTACCGAAAAAATGGGCTTTGTGGGCAAGGGGCGTGATAAGCCGCAAACATTCACCTTGTTTAATATGTCGGCAAATTCGCAGTCAGTAACGGATAAGTCCACCAATAATATTTACTTCTCAATTGATGATGGCAATTGGTTGCTAGACGCCCCGATTCCCAGTGGCTATGCCTGTGATTTTACAGTGAATGCACAAGGCTATTACTCTGGAGAGCATTACGGCAAGCTTGACTTAGACCTTACCGATAAACGAATTTCTCACGAACTTAATTCAAAAGTCCTTAACACCATTGATGCATCTGCATTGGATACTCAGTGGCAATTTTACAGCGGTACTTCACAAAACACAGAGCACAGTGCTCCTTGGTATCAGCAAACAGATGGCTCGCAAGGGGCGGTCATGCGATCCGGTGATGCGCCATTGGGAGGTCGTTCGGTTTTATTGACGTATTTAAATGGGCCTGTGGGCAGTGAGACGCTGTACCTTAAATTTGAGTCAAGCGTGGTTAATAATGGTAATTATAATAATTACTTAGGGTTGTCGATAAATGGTCAAGATGTTGT
>JBNMQC010000165.1:0-5453 GCA_051277445.1 Bermanella sp.
TTCAGCCCCTTACGGATCAAGTAAGGCTCGTGAAGGATTAGACTTCATACTCACCAGTGCTGCCTATGATCAAAACCTGACCATCCTGTTTTTAGCTGATGGTGTTTTTCAGCTACTCGACAATCAAAACAGCAAAGGCATTGAATTGAAGAATCACGCAGCCGCTTTAGAAGTACTGCCCCTTTACGACGTGGAAAACCTATTTGTGATTGATGAAGACTTAACGTCACGCGCCATCACAAAAGACCAAATTATAAACGACGTCCAGATTATTAGCCGCGAACAAGGCAGGGCTCTCATCGCACAGCACACGAAAATCATAGGCTTTTAAATGACTCTACACCTTATACAAAAAAGCCCGTTTGCAACCTCCGTATTTAATGACTGCCTTAACATGATCAATCCAGGCGACATCATTTTACTTATACAAGATGGTGTATTGGGCTGCCAACTGCCCAACCTGGGCAACATTAAAAATAGAGTCCTAGCTTTACAGGATGACCTTGATGCTCGCGGCATCCAAACAAACAATCAACACGTAGAAACCATTAACTACCAAGAATTTGTAAACATTTGTACTCAGTGCAAAAGCACTATTAGCTGGTATTAAACAATGAACACCGCACAATTTGATGATGAAGGCTTTCTAATTAATCTTGAAAGCTGGAACGAAGAGTTAGCAATAAAAATTGCACAAGGTGAAAGCATTTCAATGACAGCCGAACACTTTGAAATCATCCATACGTTACGTGAATTTTACCAACAGCACGAAGTCGCACTGGCTAACCGCCCTTTTGTTAAGTTGATCAAAAACACATTCGGCCCAGATAAGGGCAATAGCATTTACCTTATGACTCTTTTTCCTGAAAGCCCTGC
This sequence comes from Bermanella sp., assembly GCA_051277445.1. Taxonomy (GTDB): domain Bacteria; phylum Pseudomonadota; class Gammaproteobacteria; order Pseudomonadales; family Oceanobacteraceae; genus Bermanella. The sequence goes on from JBNMQC010000165.1 coordinate 877, forward strand.
CAAAGTTGCCGCCAAAATTGCAGGCCTTCCTAAACCAGCGAACTGCCTATAATGACCACAATCGAACACCCTTTTGCTCAATATGTAAGAATTCTTGGTAAAGGCCGCAAAGGCTCCCGCTCTCTTACCTACGAAGAAGCACTCAATGCCATGGGTATGATTTTGCGCGGCGAAACAGAAGATGTTCAGCTGGGCGCGTTCATGATGCTGCTGCGAGTGAAAGAAGAAAATGCAGACGAGTTAGCAGGATTCACCCAAGCGACGAAAGATTTCATCGCACATAAAATACCTAAAGGCATTCATGCCAACCTAGATTGGTCTAGCTACGCAGGCAAGCGTCGCCAGTTACCCTGGTATTTATTATCCGCCCTCACACTGGCCGATAACGGCATCAAGGTATTCATGCACGGCGCTGATGGGCACACAGAAGGCCGAATCTATAGTCAGGAGACATTAAACAAACTAGGTATTAAAGCGGCCAATAGCTGGCAACAGGCAAGTGATGATCTTGAACAAAACAATTTCTGCTTTATGGCAATGGAAACCCTCTGCCCAGAGCTGCAATCGATTATTGATTTGCGCAATACCTTCGGCTTGCGCTCTCCTGTTCACAGCTTTTCACGCCTAATCAACCCTTTGGATTGCGAATATATAAGCCAAGGGATATTCCATCCTGGCTACGGCCCATCTCACCAACAAAGCGCTGAATTATTAGGTTATAAACGCCTATCTATTTTGAAGGGTGAAGGCGGTGAATGTGAAATGAACCCCGATAGCATGGCCAGAATGTATCACTGTTTTAATGGCGAGCTAGTCGAGGAAGAATGGGACGCCATATTCGAGCGTCGTCATGTGAAGCCCGAGACCTTGGATATAAACAACCTTAAAAGTACTTGGCTAAACGAAGATGACGAATATGGAATGGGAGCAATACTGGGCACACTTGCCTATGTGGCTCGATTAATGGATAAGGGAGATAACAAAGAGGCCTGTCTTGCTCAGGCTCAGATCTGGTGGGACAAACGAAATAAACGCCGCTTCATCTGAAGCGGGTATAAAAAAGCCGTCTAGTCGACGGCTTGTTCTAGCAACTGCAGTAAACGACGAGCCAATGCCTCAAACGCGGCCGCCTCTTCATTCCCTTTGGTGGCGTTCAAACTAAACAAAAGTCGTTCGATTTCTTCACGACTCATGTATTGAATGGTCACTGGATTCAACATAACAACGTCCAAATGCACTTATACTGTATTTAAATACAGTACTTTATAGCTTTACTAAAAAATTGCAATCACGGCTTTTGAATATAAAACGTGAAGACACCCTGTGATTCCGCTTGCTCAAGCAGCGTATACCCTAAAAAACTGCAAAACTTAGCAATGTCACGGGTCGTCGAAGGGTCCGTCGCCAAAACCTGAAGCACACCACCCTCGCTTAACTCTTTTACCTTGGTGTGAAGCATCATCACCGGCTCTGGGCACATTAACCCTTGAGCATCCAAGACCAAGTCATATTTGATTTGCGTCATATTAAACCTATATCTGTGCAGCCTAGCTGCAATCCTTACATTGAGGACATAACTGTTTTTCTTGGGTGGCAAGCCAGCCCTGCTTATTCATGCCCGCAATCGCATCTAACTGGGTATCACCGCTGTAATCGATGAACTCCAATTCATAAGCAGCATGACAGCCATCGCAATTAATATTGGCAAACTTCACATTAAATTGCGCCTGAGCAGGCCCATCACATTTGGCGCTCCAACCACCAAGAGGCGTGATGAGCGGCTCAATACCTTGTACCTTTAATTGCAAACTTAACTGCTTTGAGCCTTTAACCGGCAACAACAATAGATCACCCACTTGAGGCTGCACACCCTTGGCTTTCACCTCAAACACGCCAAGAGCAAAACTACTCACACCGAGCAATTCACCGTTCAGATCCGCCTGAGTAGCATTGTAGACCTGTCCGGCTGGGGTTTGTTTGTATATAAAGTACTCAAGCATAATGAAAAAATTGTGTCTAAGGGCTGCGCAGCATACAATTTGCGCCTGTTTTGTAAAGTGCCGACTATGGAATATTCATATTCCACACTCTGGCCCAATTAATTTAGATACGCTTGGAACCCAAATGCGCGCTAGCCAGTTTTTAATTGCCACCTTGAAAGAATCCCCATCTGACGCTGTTGTTATCAGTCATCAGCTTATGCTTCGCGCCGGTATGATCCGTCAATTAGCATCAGGGCTTTACACCTGGCTTCCTCTGGGCCTTAAAACCCTTCGCAAAGTTGAGAAAGTGGTACGCGAAGAAATGGACGCAGCAGGCGTGCAAGAATTGCTCATGCCCGCAGTTCAACCTGCCGAACTATGGCAAGAAACCGGTCGCTGGTACAAGTATGGCGGTGAGCTTCTGCGCATCAAAGATCGCCAAAATCGTGATTTTTGTATTGGCCCCACTCACGAAGAGGTCATTACTGACCTTGCGCGCAATGAGTTGAAAAGCTATCGCCAGCTACCAATGAGCTTTTATCAAATCCAAACAAAATTCCGTGACGAGACGCGCCCACGTTTCGGTGTAATGCGTGCCCGCGAATTTTTAATGAAAGACGCTTACTCTTTTCATGCAAATAATGAATCATTAAATGAAACCTATGAGCGCATGCATCAGGCTTACTGCAACGTCTTTAATCGCTTAGGCCTAGATTTTCGCCCAGTTGCTGCCGACACCGGCTCAATAGGTGGTGCCTTATCTCACGAATTCCACGTACTGGCCCAATCTGGTGAAGACGACATCGCCTTTAGCAATGCATCCGACTATGCCGCCAACGTAGAACTCGCCGAAGCCGTGGCGCCATCAGCGCAACGCCCTGAACCAAGCGCCGAACTGCAAACCATCGACACACCAAGCCAGCACACCATTGAAGAAGTCAGTGAGTTTCTCAGCATTGCATCCAATCAAATCGTTAAAACATTGATTGTTGAAGGCGAACTGACAGATGAAGAAAAAGAAGCGGGCAAAAAAGCGCCATTGGTTGCGCTAGTGGTTCGCGGCGATCATCAACTGAACGACCTAAAAGCTGAAAAACTAGCTGGTATTGCTTCGCCTTTAGCGTTTGCAAAAGAAGAAGACATCATCGCGCAACTTGGATGTAAGCCAGGTTCAATCGGCCCATGCAACTTAAACATTGAGACCATCGTGGATCGCAGTGCAGCCATCATGGCTGACTTTGTATGTGGCGCGAACCAAGACGGCAAACACCTAACCGGCGCCAACTGGGAACGCGATGCCAGCATCACTCGTATTGAAGACATTCGTAATGTGGTCGAAGGCGATATCAGCCCAGACGGCAAAGGCACGCTTGAAATCAAACGCGGCATTGAAGTGGGTCACATCTTCCAATTGGGCACCACCTACAGCGAAGCGCTTAACGCCACTGTATTGGACGAAAACGGTAAAAGTGTCGTGATGCCAATGGGTTGCTACGGCATAGGCGTATCACGTGTTGTGGCAGCGGCTATTGAACAAAACCACGATGAGCGCGGCATCATCTGGCCTCAGGCGATTGCCCCATTCCAAGTTTCCATCGTACAAATCGATGCTAACAAGTCTGAAGATGTGACCAAGCACAGTGAAGCCCTTTACGAAGAGCTGACAAAACTGGGCGTTGAAGTCTTCCTTGATGATCGCGACAAGAAAACCAGCCCAGGGGTGAAGTTTGCTGATGCCGAGCTAATGGGCATTCCACATCGCTTAGTCTTCAGCGCTCGAGGCTTAAAAAATGATACCGTCGAATACAAAGCACGCGCCCAGCAGAAAGAAGACGCTGTAGAGTTAAACGTTGCTGACGCACTCAGCCACATTAAGTCTGCTTTAGGTATCAGTTAAGTTATGCGCTTTGTTTTAGGTTGCCTAATGTTGTTATCCGTCCACCTTGCCCACGGGCAGGTGGACCCTGAGCTTAGGCAATACCTAAAACAGGCCATCAATAGCAGTAGCAGCTTCAATGATCGCTTTGATGCAGAAGTCTGGATGGTCGATATGTCTGCCCGCCTCGCTCGATACATCAAAGACAAAAGCTTCCGTGTGTCATTTCTAACCCATCTTCACCATGCCGCCTCTGAGCATGACCTACCGCCAGAAATGGTGCTCGCTGTCATTCAAGTGGAAAGCGCGTTCAAACCCTATGCCTTATCCTATGTCGGCGCCCAAGGCTATATGCAAGTCATGCCCTTTTGGCGCAACGAGATTGGACGTCCTGATGACAACCTGATGGACCTAAAAACCAACCTTCGTTACGGTTGTGCGATTTTGGCGCATTACTTAAAGCGTGAGAAAGGCAACTGGACACGGGCGCTTGCTCGCTACAATGGCAGCCTAGGTAAAACCTGGTATCCCGAAAAAGTCTTCAACGCTTGGCAAAAACGCTGGTTCGTCCAGAATATCTCTAGAGCCTCAATTCAGTAGATACACTGGTAAATCTGCTTAATTCAACTATTCCTTAATTAACCTATCATTAAGGATGATCCTCATGTCTTCTCTGTATGAAAAAATTGGCGGTGAAAAAGCCCTAGATGCTGCGGTCG
>JBNMQC010000166.1:0-5437 GCA_051277445.1 Bermanella sp.
AAAGATAAGCAGTTTGAGTCCGTGACAAGGCTTTCTTAGTAACAATGGCCTACATTTTTTGTGAATCCATAAGCAAAAGGCCATGGCTTTCTATATAATATGCCGCAAATTTTGTCGAGGGTTCCTCTGTGTATAAACTGCTGCGCAATGTGCTATTCAAATTCAATGCTGAAACATCCCATGAATTAACACTGGATTTGCTAGGTGCAGCAAAACGCCTAGGTTTGTTGGGCCTATTTGCACCTAAAGTGCCGGACCAGCCGGTCGAAGTGCTAGGCATGACTTTTAAAAATCCTGTGGGTCTTGCTGCTGGTCTTGATAAAAATGGCGACTTCATTGATGCCCTTGGTAGCCTGGGTTTTGGTTTTATTGAGATCGGCACTATTACCCCGCGCCCTCAGCCGGGTAACCCTCAGCCTCGTCTATTCCGTTTACCTGAACACAAAGCCATTATTAATCGTATGGGGTTTAACAACAAAGGGGTTGATCACCTTGTTGAGCAAGTTAAAAAAGCCAAATACAACGGTATTTTGGGTATTAACATCGGTAAAAACTTCGATACCTCTGTCGAAGATGCCAACAGCGACTACCTAATATGCCTAGAGAAAACCTATGAATACGCCGATTACATCACGGTGAATATTTCTAGCCCTAATACCCCAGGACTGCGCTCGCTGCAATTTGGCGAATCGCTTACGTCTTTGTTGTCGGTTCTAAAAGAAGCTCAGTTGAAGCTAGAAAAACAGCATGACAAGTACACACCTATCCTGGTGAAAATCGCGCCGGATATGACCGAAGAAGAAACCCAATTGGTGGCGAAAACCCTAATCGATACCCAGATGGATGGCGTCATTGCCACCAATACCACTCTTGAGCGTGAAGCGGTACAAGGTCACGCTCATGCTAACGAAGCAGGTGGTTTGAGTGGTTTGCCTGTGCAGGCGGGCTCGTTACAAGTATTAAAATGGTTGAGTCTAGCCCTTGATGGCAAGATGCCGATTATCGGCGTGGGTGGCATTGTAGATGGTGCCTCTGCGGCAGATAAAATTGATGCCGGTGCCCAGTTGGTTCAGGTGTATTCTGGCTTTATATATGAAGGGCCTAAACTGATTGCTCAAGCAAATGATGCCATTGCTGCCATAAAAGGTCGCCGCTAAGGGCTGATTGAGGGAGATATGAGAAGGGCCCGATTAGGGCCCTAAAGAGTTAAAAGAGAGTAAGTGTGAATTTAAACGGGAAGTCGATGAACACCAGCGACACCTGAGTAACCATCCCAATGGTCCGCTCGACCTTCACGCCAGCCACTCATCCAATTAAAGTGGGCAGGGCCTTCTGGGCATAGGTCTTTTGATCGACCTTGTACGCCTGCCATGTAACCTTTTTGGAATGCTCGGCGATCCATATCACGCTTCTGTCTTCTCATACGTCGTTGCCTCTGTTTGAAAATCTTGCATACGTATTAGGCCGATGAATTGCCTAACACAGATTTCAGTATGGATAGGTTACAGCCCCATGTTAATGATTAATTTGTTCTCTAGAATGCATTGCTTATACCTATAAGTTATAAATTCTAAGTCCTTGATCTACAAACTGTTTTAAAACACATAAATGTCGCCAGTGACGAGCTAATGCTCTTAACTTATAGACACGCCAAATTTGATAAAAAGTTGATGCTTGCATGAATGAAATAGAACAACAGCCCATGGTTATTACCTGCCCGAAAGGTCTTGAGTCGCTATTGGCCCAAGAAATCACCGAGCTGGGTGCTCAGGCTGTTAAAATTGGTATTGCGTTTGTTAGTTGCGAGCCGGACCAGTTGATCGGTTATAAAATTTGTATGTGGTCCCGTTTGGCTAGCCGCGTGTTGTATCCATTAGCGCAATTTCCCATTAACGACGCCGACGACATGTACAAACAACTGCTTGAGATTCCTTGGTTGGAGCACTTAAGTGACCGCCAAACATTTCGTGTGTATTTCTCGGGCACCAATGACGACATTCGTAATACGCATTTTGGCGCGCTAAAAGTTAAAGATGCAGTGTGTGATTACTTCCGTGAAAAAACCGGTACCCGCCCAGATATCTCCGATCAGCCAGATGTCAGTATTCATGTGCGTTTAAGCCGCGATGCGATTTCTGCATCCCTTGATATGGCGGGAGAATCATTACACCGTCGTGGCTATCGTCAAAGCCAAGGCTTGGCACCGTTACGTGAAAACCTAGCCGCCGCATTATTGATGCGCGCAGGCTGGCCTGAACTAATGAAAGAAGAAGACGGCGCATTATTGGACCCTATGTGTGGCTCGGGTACGTTGTTAATTGAAGCGGCCCTAATGGCGGCGGACATTGCACCGGGTTTATTGCGAAACAGCTTTGCCTTTGAAAAATGGAAAACCTTTCAATCCGCTCAGTGGCGAGCCATTAAAGAAGACGCCCAAGCCCGCAAGCAATTAGCGCAGGAATCTGATGCTGAGTTGACCATGATCGGTTATGACATGGATGAGTCTGTATTAAATAAAGCACGAGACAATGCACGCCGTGCTGGTGTGATGCACTTTATTCATTTTAAACAACAAACCTTAAATGAATTAACCAAAGAAAAAGGTTTGCCAGAAACCGGTTTAATCTTATCAAACCCACCTTATGGTGAGCGTTTAAGTGATGAAGTCGCCATTGGTTCTTTGTATTCCGCGTTTGGTCGCCTTGTGAAGCAAAATTTTGCTAACTGGACTCTAGGTGTATTTACGGGTAACCCAGGTCAGGCGTACCAATTTAAAATGCGCGCCCATAAACAATATCAATTTTACAATGGTGCCATAGCTTCAAAACTATTTTTATACACCATTTCTCAGGGCTCTAGTGACAAGGCGCAAGCCCAAGCGCAACTAGAAGAAACCAAGCCGGCGACGGCCGCTGAATATGAAGCGACGACGTTAGGCGAAGGCGCGCAGATGATCTGCAATCGTTTGCAAAAGAATTTGAAAAAAATTAAATCTTGGGTAAAAAAACAAAACACCAATTGTTACCGTTTATACGATGCAGACATGCCGGAATATGCGGTCGCCATCGACGTGTATGACAAATGGGTACACATTCAAGAATACGCGCCACCTAAATCCGTTGACCCTGAAAAAGCTGAGAACCGCTTACGCGATGTGTTGGATGCTGTACCGGTTGCACTGAATATTGACCGCAGCCAAGTGGTGCTCAAACAGCGCATGGTGCAAAAAGGTAAGCGCCAATATGAAAAACAAGATAAGCAACAACAGTTCTTTGAGGTGCAAGAAGGGGATTGCCGTTTCTATATCAACCTGACGGATTACCTTGATAGTGGCTTGTTTTTAGATCATCGCCCAATTCGCACCGAAATTGGCACCATGGCTAAAAACAAAGATATGTTGAACTTGTTCAGCTATACCTGTGCCGCCAGTGTGCATGCTGCGGTGGGTGGTGCACGTTCTACCACAAGCGTTGATATGTCCCATACATACCTTAATTGGGGGCGTAAAAACTTAGCGCTTAATGGACTGGCGGATACCAATCATGAGTTCATTCAAGCGGATTGTGTTGCTTGGTTAGAGCAAGCGCAGCAAGAAAAGGCCCGTTATGATTTGATCTTCATGGACCCGCCAAGCTTCTCAAACTCTAAGCGCATGTTGGATATTTTTGACGTGCAAAGAGACCATGTGAAGCTTATTACTTTGGCGATGGGCTTATTGCGCCCTGGAGGCAAGCTGATTTTCTCTAACAACCTAAGGCGCTTCAAAATAGAGCGCGATGCACTAAATCAGTTCGAAATAGATGACATCAGTGCCCGTACGATCCCTCAAGATTTTGCCCGTAATCAAAAAATCCACCAGTGCTTTTTGATTAAAGCCCGCCCTTAACCCCCATAAAAACTGGGTAGCTTTCTACACTGCCCAGTTTTGGTGTGTGCTCTTCATGTTCTCGTGCTTTAAAATGATGCGGTTGGCATGCTGTGTGCATTAATTTGCGTCATTATTAAGCGGTGAACTAAGCAATTTAGCTTTAATCACTATTAACTATAAGACGATACCTTAATAGCAACGGCTCATGCTTAATTAAGGTGCACACAAGAGGGGATTGTTGTGGAAAACATCAACAGTGCTGTAGAAACCCTAGTTAGCAGCTCAAACACATTCTTTATTTTATTGGGCGCCATTATGGTGTTCTTCATGCACGCCGGTTTCGCATTCTTAGAAGTGGGTACGGTGCGTCATAAAAACCAAGTCAATGCCTTGGTTAAAATCATTACCGATTTTGCAGTATCCACCATTGCTTACTTCTTTGTAGGTTACACCGTGGCGTATGGTGCGGACTTCTTTGCCAATGCAAATGAATTGTCACAAACCAATGGTTATGAACTGGTTAAGTTCTTTTTCTTATTAACGTTTGCTGCTGCTATTCCGGCTATTGTGTCGGGTGGTATTGCTGAACGTGCGAAATTTTATCCATTCTTAATTGCGTCTGCATTGATTGTTGGTTTGGTTTACCCATTCTTTGAAGGTTTAATTTGGAATGGTAACTTTGGTTATCAAGGATGGTTAGAAGCCACTTTTGGTGCGCAATTTCATGACTTTGCAGGCTCTATTGTGGTGCATGGTATGGGTGGTTGGATTGCACTAGCGGCCATTATTTTGCTTGGCGCGCGTACTGGCCGTTACCGTGAAGGTCGTCCGGTTGCGTTTGCCCCGTCTAGTATTCCTTTCTTAGCGTTAGGTGCTTGGATTCTAACCGTGGGCTGGTTTGGTTTTAACGTGATGTCTGCACAAACCATGGATGGCATCAGCGGCCTAGTAGCGGTTAACTCATTAATGGCCATGGTTGGCGGTACTTTAGTGGCTATGTTAATGGGCAAAAATGACCCTGGCTTTATTCATAACGGCCCTCTGGCGGGTTTAGTGGCTGTGTGTGCGGGTTCTGATTTGTTCCACCCAATGGGTGCGCTAGTTGTGGGTGGTGTAGCTGGTGCGTTGTTCGTTTATACCTTCACCTTGTTCCAAAACAAATTCCCTCGTATTGATGACGTGCTGGGTGTTTGGCCTCTACACGGTTTATGTGGTCTTTGGGGTGGTATTGCTGCCGGCATCTTTGGCTTAGAGTCACTTGGTGGCATGGGTGGCGTAACCTTTATGTCACAGCTAGTGGGTTCACTTAGCGGCGTAGCGGTTGCCTTGATTGGTGGTTTTACTGTTTACGGTTTAGTGGGGGCTATTGCTGGCCTGCGCTTAACGCAAGAAGAAGAGTATAACGGTGCAGATTTATCCATTCATAAAATCGCATCAACCTCTGAAGATTAATTGATCTATTCTTAATCTTCATGAACTAAAAAAGCGCTTACCTAGGTAAGCGCTTTTTTTTATGCGTATAGAAAACTATATAGAGGTAATAGCAGTATTTACCCATGCTCAAAAGAT
>JBNMQC010000167.1:0-5425 GCA_051277445.1 Bermanella sp.
TAGACTAATGAGAAATTGGAGCGGGAAACGAGACTCGAACTCGCGACCCCGACCTTGGCAAGGTCGTGCTCTACCAACTGAGCTATTCCCGCCTAATTAGAGTCTTTCACTACTCTAAAACATCAACTTTCGTTGACTATCTTGCCAATAACAAGATATTAAATTGGTATCCCGTAGGGGAGTCGAACCCCTGTTACCGCCGTGAAAGGGCGGTGTCCTAGGCCTCTAGACGAACGGGACACTAATACCTGCGACGTCAGTCACGTCTCAAGATGGCGCGCATTCTATGTATCTTATTGAATTACGTCAAGTTTTTTCTAATAAAAAACTTTTTAATTTCGGTCTACACTGAATATATCAAAGGACAAATAGAAGCGGCAATGGACTCAATCATCGTACTGGGGACGCTGTTACTGGTTACACTGGTGAGCAGCATCTTCATAAAAGGCTATTTAGATAAGCGCCGAATCGAGAAAGCCCGCGAAATGGTGGACCTTCACGATGACCTTCGTCGCATGCAAAACGCCATGGCCGTTATCCCTAGCATCTACCTAGATGTGCCTACCCGCATATTCATGCTTAAACGCACCATGCAGTTGATTAATAAGCTATTGGAAGCAAACAGCGACAATCAAAGCCTCAATGCACTCTATCAAGACATGGAGGTGCAATTAGAAAAAGCCTTATCGCAAAAAGACGACAGCGTGAAACGCTTAAGCCAACGAGGCAAAGTAGACAATCCTGATACAGGCCATGAAATTCGCACCATGGTGAAATTTCTTCATGATCAGATCCTCAAAGCGGTCAAAAGTGGTTTAATCCCTAAAGCCCACGGCTCCCGAGTGGTGAAGAATTTAAAAATTATTATGCAACGCACCATCATTGATATGAATTACAACATGGCGCAAGGGATACTTAGAACTCAAAAACTGCGCCCTGCCCTTTCAAAATTAAAAGTGACCCTTGGGCTTGTCATTAAAAGTCCGCTTAAACAATATTTAACGCCCCTAAAAGAAGAGTTAGAGAAAACCATTAATGATATTGAGAAGAAGCTATTGATTGAACGTAAAAAATCCAGTGACCGCTCTGGAGGCAAGCTCGCCAGCGGCATGGATAAAATAAAAGAAGAAGAAGACTGGGAAACGAAAAAGAATATTTACGACTAGCCAGGCAAGGCATCAAACAAATGTTTTAACATCTCTCGCATTGCCGCCACTTCATCGCTTTTCACCCCTGCTTCACACAGGAGTTTCTCTGGTACGCGCTTAGCCTGTTGCTTTAATGATTCACCTAGGGCTGTTAATCGCACCCATACTTGACGCTCATCTTCATGACTGCGTTGGCGCTGAATTAAGCGCTTAGCTTCTAGGCGTTTAAGCAAAGGCGTCAAAGTACCGCTATCCAGTTTAAGGCGCTCGCCCAACATGGTAACCGTAAATTTATGGCCAATGGGCATCTCCCACAATACCAACATCACAAGATATTGCGGGTAGGTTAAATCCAACGGCTTTAGCAAAGGCTGATAGATTTTCGTCATCAAACGCGAAGCGCTGTAAAGCTGGAAACACAATTGGTTATCCAGTTTTAACAATTCATCTGCCGATTTACTCATAAAGCCTCTTTAAAGGTATTAACGTGATCATGGCAAGTTACCCTCAACCATGGCGCGGGTCAATTCTTCCAGAGCAATTAGGCCAGCAAAGCCCGAACATGTTTTTCAATGGCTTGCGGTTTGGATGTTGGCGCAAAACGCTTAACGACTTGACCATCTTTATTAATTAAAAATTTAGTGAAGTTCCATTTGATTTTTTCTGTGCCCAACACGCCTCGCGCTTCTTTTTTCAGATACTTATAAAGTGGATGGGCTTGATCGCCGTTCACTTCAATCTTAGAAAACATAGGAAAGCTGACGCCATAGTTCTTCATACAGAACCCAGCAATTTCACTATCACTGCCTTTATCTTGTTGCGCAAATTGGTTGCATGGAAAACCCAGCACCTCGAAACCCTCTTCATGCAAATCTTTGTACATGGCCTCTAAGCCCTCAAACTGAGGCGTTAAACCACATTTACTGGCGGTGTTCACGATCAACAAAACCTTGCCTTTATAGTCTGCCAGATCACGTTCTTGACCTTGGATATCCACCGCTTTGAAATCATAGACCGACATAACTGCCTCCATTTTCAATATTTATTTATATTTTATAAAATTTAATTGTGCGCAATTAATTTAATCAAAAAAGAAGCAGCTGTCTACTGTTTAATTAACACCCAGCATTTAGGTAAAGGACAACATTCTTGAAATATGGGACATGGGCAACCCAGACTGTTCATGCCACTGATTAAAAGCAGCCTGTATCGCCAACAGGTCTCGCTTGGCTTTATTGTCATCAATCTTGTGCACGACACCTTGAGCACGCAACTGCACCATGACATCTTCACTGAGCATGAAGGTATCCTTACCGGCCATACGCAATGCCGCGGGCGCACTTCTGCCCCCTAGCTGAGCCCCTTTCTTTTTCATGTCCAGCCACAACCCCACAATATCGGTGACGGGCCAGTTCGCTATGTATGGGCCAAAGCCCCCTTGCTCACGCTCAAGCTCCATGATCCAGGCCGCATTGGTGCGCAGAGCTTTCATTTTCCCCCAGTGCTTAATCAGCCCAGGCTGCAGCATATGCTGCTCTAACGCCTCATCACTAAGACTGGCTACATAAGCAGGCTTAAACCCTTTAAAAACCCGTTCAAACATAGGCCACTTATCATTCACCACACTGTGCTTTAAGCCCGCCCTAAAAATACGTAAGCCTAGTAACGACAAGTAAAACGCGCCATCACGCTGAGCCAAGTCCTCTTCCCTCTCGATACGGGGCATAAAAGGCTCTAAATGCGGGCCTTTTAGCTCTTGGGCACGGTGTAGTATCCAGTCAAAGTCTTTCATTTTTTCTCATCGAATGTCAGTGACGCACTATTCACACAGTAACGCAGGCCCGTAGGGGCTGGGCCGTCTGGAAAAACATGGCCCAAATGTCCGTCACAGCGACTGCAAACAATTTCGGTACGCTGCATCATTAGTGAGTTATCACTGTGCTCATCAATGACATCCGAGCTTAACGCTTGGTAAAAACTTGGCCAGCCGCAACCACTGTCAAACTTGGTATCAGACTCAAACAAAGGCTGTCCGCAGCACACGCAGCTATACACACCTTCAGCCTTGTTTGCGTTTAAAGCACCGGTGAAAGCTCGCTCAGTGCCTTTTTCTCGAGTGATGCGGTAAGTTTCTGTGTCCAGCTGTTCACGCCATTGATCCGGTGTTTTTTTGATCTTATCCATCTTTATCTCCTAAAAAAGTCACAACTTTCAATGAGAAAGCCTAATGTAGAGATTGGAGCCATGCAAAAAGCTAGGTATCATCCGCACATCTTTTTCGTCAATTCGCTGGTCGATGCTATCGAGCAGCCTCGGGGTTTTTCATGCACGAATTGCATAAATCTAACAAACTGGCCAACGTATTTTATGACATTCGCGGACCCGTTTTAAGCGCCGCCAAGAAAATGGAAGATGAAGGCCATCGCATTCTTAAACTCAATATTGGCAACCCCGCGCCATTTGAGTTAAACGCACCCGATGAAATCTTACAAGATGTGATTCACCAGTTACCCAATGCCCAAGGCTACAGCGACAGCAAGGGTGTTTACTCCGCTCGTAAAGCCGTCATGCAGTACTGCCAACAAAAAGGCATCAAAGGTGTGGAAATTGAAGACATCTATCTAGGCAATGGCGTGAGTGAGTTAATTGTGATGGCGCTTCAAGGCCTCATTAATAACGGCGACGAAGTTCTGATTCCCGCTCCGGACTACCCACTATGGACAGGCGCCGTCAGCTTAGCCGGCGGCACACCTGTGCATTACCGCTGTGATGAGCAAGCCGACTGGTACCCAGACATTGATCACATCAAGCAAAATATCACATCGAACACAAAAGCCTTGGTGTTAATTAACCCGAACAACCCAACGGGGGCGCTGTACCCTAAAGAAGTATTATTAGACATACTAGAAGTGGCTCGACAGCATAACCTTGTGGTTTTCTCTGATGAAATTTATGACAAAATTTTATTTGATGAAGCTCAACATATTTCGACAGCATCATTGGCCGAAGACCTACTAATCATCACCTTTAACGGCCTTTCAAAAACCTACCGCCTAGCCGGTTTTCGTAGCGGCTGGTTAGTGGTCAGTGGCGCGAAACATAAAGCAAAAGATTATCTTGAAGGTCTCGATATGCTTGCCAGCATGCGCTTATGTGCAAACGTACCAGCACAATATGCCATTCAAACAGCATTGGGCGGCTATCAAAGCATTAATGATTTGATTCGCCCGGGCGGACGCATCTATGAACAGCGTAACCTTACCCATCAAATGATCAATGAGATTCCTGGGCTGAGCTGCACCCTGCCAAAAGGTGCCCTGTATAGCTTTGTGAAAATGGATCAATCTAAGTTCAACATTAAAAATGATGAAAAGATGGTGCTGGATCTTCTAGAGCAACAAAAAATATTAATCGTTCATGGCCGTGCCTTTAACTGGCCAGAGCCGGATCATTTCCGCTTGGTATTCTTACCAAGAGTCGATGACCTAAAAGAAGCGATTGGTAAAATTGGTCATTTCTTTGAACGCTACAGCCAATAAGTAATCATTATGAACGATGTCAATATTGATGATTTTTACCACGACATTGGTGTCATTCTGCTGAGTTTATTTCAGCAGTTTCCAAGAAAAGTGAGTTTATTTATTGATGACATCAGCGGGCCTGACGATATTGATGAGTTTGGCCTACATAGCCCCCGCTACCTGTCTGCCATAGGTGCCCTCATGTGGTTGCACGATGAGGGTTACATCCGCTACTTCGATATTATTAAGCAAGAAAGCGCAGAAGAATGCACGCTAACACAAAAAGCCTTTGTGAAATTGATTCGCCCAAACTTAACTCCAGAGGAGTTTCGTAAGGCGAACTCTATTAGTAAACGCGAAAGCACCCTTGCCTTTAAAATGCAAAAAGCGCTACGCGAGCAGTCGAGTATTGATATGCAAAATATCATCGAGCAACACTTCTTTCATGCATCGCCCTTAACCACACCTAACGACTAAAGTTGATACAGCATCACTTTGAGTGATGCGTCTTCATTGATATCCGCCAGCACAGCAGGATTGGCGATGCGCTCAATAAAGCATGCATCAGGAAAAACCGTCTTCACTAATTCATGTAAAAAAGCCTCACCTAGCGCAGGAGAATTAAGACACAAAACCAACTGTGCATGTTCGGCAAGCGCTGGTTTTAATTTGGTCAGCAACTTTTCATAGTCGCGACGAACATCGAAGGCTTTACTTTGAAAGCTAGGCGGGTCTGCGATCAACAAGTCAAAAGGC
>JBNMQC010000168.1:0-5419 GCA_051277445.1 Bermanella sp.
GACCTCATGCATTAAGTGCACCATTCTGCGCGTTGAAACAGGACACACTAAACGCTGATCTAACTTTAATTCGTTAAGAATATCTAGGCTGTGGCTTTCATTGCAACCTAGTAGCGCGATCACATCACAACTTTTTTGTAGTTGTTCGGTGATGTGGTAGTCCGTTGCCTGAGTGGTTTCTAATAAGCAGACATCCGCAGGGTGGCTCATTTGTTCTTCGTACATGGTTTGTAAGTTATTAAAGTTTTTAACGTTGAAACCAATGGCACTGAGTTGATGACGAAGCACTTGGCTTGTGGTATCGAACTGATTAAAAATATAAGCTGTTTTTCCGTACCATGGGGCATCATCCCATTCTTCTGCTTCTACATCACAGGGCTGGAACTGCCCAGTAAACCAAAACTGTGAGCCGGCCCCTTGTTGGCTGCTTAGGCCAATTTCACCTTGCATGTGGCTAACAATGTGTTTTGAAATCACCAAGCCTAGACCCGTGCCACCAAAGCGGCGAGTGGTGGATGTGTCACCTTGGCTAAAGGCTTTAAATAAATTGCTTTGCTGTGTTTCACTCAAACCGATTCCTGTATCGGTAACGGTAAACTTAAGGGCCACTTTATTGTTGATGTGTTCTTCTAGCATCACGCGCACAATCACTGAGCCGGATTCAGTGAACTTAATGGCGTTACTGACAAGGTTCGTGAGAACTTGTTTGATTCGAGTCGGGTCACCCATGATATCCATAGGCACATCTTGATACACCATAGCCGCAAGTTCGATGCGTTTTTTATGGGCTTCTGGTGCCAGCATGGTCAGTACATCATCACAAATGTCGCGCAGGTTAACCGGCACGTTATCAAGCACTAGTTTACCGGCTTCGATTTTTGAAAAGTCCAAAATGTCATTGATGATCGATAATAAACTAGAAGAAGAGGTTTCGATGGTGCTCAGGTATTCTTGTTGGCGTTTGTTTAAGCGGGTTTTTTCTAGCAATTTACTAAAGCCCAATATGCCATTTAGCGGTGTGCGAATCTCATGGCTCATGTTCGCGAGAAATTCAGACTTGGTTTTACTGGCATCAAGAGCCGAGCGGCGTGCAAAGTTTAATTCAATGTTTTGCACTTCCATGGCTTCTACGGTGCTTTTTAAATCTTCAGTGGCCTGCTCAACGCTGTCTTGAAGCTCTTGTTGGGCTTGCTGCAAGCTGGCAGCCATTGCATTGATGCCACCGGATAACTCATTAAACTCTGCATGGTTTGATAGCTGAACTCGTGCCTCAAGGTTACCCGACTCCAATTCGTTTAAGGTTGCACTGACCTGATGGAGTGGCACGGTAATGCGGGTACTAGTCCGGTAAGCAAGGTAGAGCGCTAAAAAGCAGCATGCGAGAATCAGTAAAATACTGCTAAACAGTGACTGGTATAAGATCAGTTGTTGTTCATCTGTATTGAACTCAAATTCAATCCAACCCAATAAACGGCTATTAGCCATGGCCCTTGCGTCAAACAGCGGGGTTAAAATACGAATACTGTGTTGCGTGGTGAATCGGTGCGTGCCGTTTTCTATGATGCGCTTGGATATGGGTTTATGCATGGTCGGGCCCACATGCATTAATTTTACCTGCTCACTGTCTAGTAATGTGATGCTGCGTAAATGAGGCAAATCGAGGTAGTGCTGAAGGCGGTCTAAACTCTGATGTCCTGGCTGGGTAAACAAATCAGCCCCTTCTACTGCCAGCTGCTGGCTCAGTAGCATGGCCTGTTGGTGGGCATTATGCTTGAGTTGTTGGTGCTGGTCGAAGGTAAAATAGCCACCTAATACCAGCGCTGTTAGCAAGCACGGTAATAACGTGAGCCATAGAATATGTTTTTGAATGCCCCAGTAATTCATCTGCATAATACTTATATTTAGAGGTGGGCCATTCTAACGGATTTGCACATAGAATGCTCAGTGATCCATGGCCATAATCGCTAAGATATAAGCAAATTGCCTTTTGATATTACTAAAGCGATATAATTAGGCGTATTATTCGCCCAGATTGTTATATAAGTGATGACAGCATGGATTTTCCTACGATTGCCGATTTTGTTGGCCATACCCCATTGGTGCGTTTACAGCGTTTAGGCACCCATACCAGTAACACCATTTTACTCAAGCTAGAAGGCAATAACCCAGCAGGTTCGGTCAAAGATCGCCCTGCACTGAGCATGATCAGTCGCGCCCAAGCCCGTGGCGATATTCAACCAGGGGATACCTTAATCGAAGCCACTAGCGGTAATACCGGTATTGCTCTGGCCATGGCCAGCGCCATTATGGGCTATAAAATGGTGTTGATCATGCCTGATAACCTCAGCATGGAGCGCCGCTGGGCCATGGAAGCCTATGGGGCCCAATTGATTCTCGTCACCAAAGAACAAGGCATGGAATATGCTCGTGATCTAGCGATCCAGATGCAAAATGACGGTAAAGGTAAGGTACTGGATCAGTTTGCGAACTTTGATAACCCGCAAGCCCACTATGAAGGGACAGGGCCTGAGATCTGGCAAGATACCAAGGGGACGGTGACGCATTTTATTAGCTCAATGGGCACAACAGGGACCATTATGGGCACCAGTCGCTACCTTAAAGAGCAAAATCCTGACATACAAATAGTCGGTTTGCAGCCAAAAGAAGGGGCGTCTATTCCCGGTATTCGCCGTTGGCCACAAGCCTATTTACCCAGTATATTTGAGGCTTCCAGAGTCGACACGGTTATGGACATTGGCCAGCAAGAAGCAGAAGACACCATGCGAGCACTGGCCACCCAAGAAGGCATCTTCTGTGGAGTCAGCTCCGGTGGCTCCATTGCAGGAGCGCTGCGTTTGAACGAACAAGTTAAAAACGCCGTGATCGTCGCCATTATCTGTGACCGCGGTGACCGTTATCTTTCTACAGGTGTGTTTAATACATCGCAAAGCGATTGAGCAGGCACACTTGGTAAATGATCAGCTTGCCAAGATGGTCTAAGCTAACCTGACTTTTGATGCGGTATTGGCGTAAAATAGCCAATCACTTGAAAAATCATTATTTGAGGCCATTAAAGGCCTCAAATTATTTTAGGAATGCGATTGTGGCAATTGTGCGCAACGGAAAAAAACCAGCAAAACGCACAGAGAAAGCGCAAGAGCTGGACCTGACGATTGAAAGTTTAAGCCATGAAGCCCACGGTGTGGGTCGTCATGAAAATAAAGTGGTGTTTGTCCCAGGCGCGTTACCGGGCGAACATGTCCATGTGCGCTTACAAAAGCAGCAACGCCACTTTAGCCAAGCCCAGTTAATGACCATAAATGAAGCCAGTGAACATCGGGTAGAGCCAAGCTGTCCACATTTCACTCGCTGTGGTGCGTGTCAATTGCAGCACTTGGCCGCCAGTGAGCAATTGCCTCACAAGCAGAACAACTTGCATCAGCAGCTTACTCGCCAATTGAAAATCGCGGATATTCCTTGGCAAGAACCGATTACCAGCCAAGGTTTGGGTTATCGTCGACGTGCTCGCCTTGGCGTGCGTTACCGTAAGCAACAAGACGAAATCATTATCGGCTTTCGTGAAGAAGCGAACAAACACCTAGCTGCCATCGATGCATGCCCAGTATTAGAGCCAGCCCTGAGCGATTTGATTTCGCCCATGCAGGCCTGCTTAAGTGATCTACAAGCAAAAGCGGTGATCACGCAAATGGAATTGATCAGCAGTGACCAAGGCCCGGTGGTGGTATTGCGGCACCTGAAAAACCTGCAAAAAGATGACCTTAATTTGCTTAAAGGTTTTGCTGAGCAACATGCTTGTCACCTGTATTTACAAGGGGATGAGACCCTTGAGTGCCTCTTCCCTGAAACCGAAACCCCCTTGAGTTATGCCGTATCAGGGTTTGACCTTGAGTTTCAGGTAAAAGACTTTATTCAAGGCAACGCTAACGTCAACCAAGCCATGGTGGGCTTGGCAGCCCAGTGGTTAGACCTGAAACCGGATGAAACCTTATTGGATTTATTTGCCGGTATCGGCAACTTTAGCATTCCACTTGCCTCTAAAGTGAAGTCGTTATTAGCCGTTGAAGGGGTTGGCCCCATGGTTGAACGCATTGAGCATAATGCCAAGCGTCACAACATCGAAAATATTTCGGCCATGGCATTGAACCTAGCCGACGAAGAACTCTTGTTTCGCTTACCCAAAGCCGATGCCATCTTATTGGACCCACCTCGTACCGGTGCGGCAACCTTGATGTCTTGGTTATGTAAGCAAAAAAGCCGAATTTTATACATTGCTTGTGAACCGAGTTCCTTGGTTCGTGACGCGCAGCCTTTGCTTGACGCGGGCTTTCGCATTGAAAAAATCACCGTAATGGATATGTTTCCGCAAACTAAGCATGTGGAATCTATGGCGTTGTTTGTAAAGGATTAGATATGGTTAAAGTACGGGATGACCACTTAATCAGTGATGGCGAAGTCAATGTTGATGCCTGGATCAACAGCCTCACTGAGCAAGTAGAAATTAAAGATGTGGAGCAGCTACGCCAAGCGTGCGACATCGCACAAACCTTTGAATCACAGGCCATCGCTAACCGTGAGCAATGGAATGCCGATATTTCCAGCTTACAAATAGCCACCGAAATGACCCAGGTACTGGCTGAACTGCATATGGACCAAGCCAGTATTGTGGCGGCCATCTTGTATCGCCCGGTACGTGAAGGGCGTTTAGCGCTCAACCATGTGGTGCGTCAGTTTGGTGAAGAGATTGCCAAGTTAATTGATGGCGTACTGAAAATGGCCGCCATCACACAAGCGCAGTCTGCATCGAAGCAAAAAGTATTAGGCCAAGCAGAAGCGCAAGTGGAGCACATGCGCAAAATGCTTGTGGCCATGATTGACGATGTACGCGTTCCTTTGATCAAGCTAGCCGAACGAACCAGCGTGATTCGTGCGGTTAAAAACGCCAGTGAAGAGCGCCGCTTAAAAGTGGCCCGCGAAGTCTTTGAGATTTACGCACCCCTTGCTCACCGTTTAGGCATCGGTCAAATCAAGTGGGAGTTAGAAGATTTAAGCTTCCGTTATCTTGAGCCTGACGCTTACAAAAAAATTGCCAAACTCTTATCTGAAAAACGCCTCGGCCGTCAGCAGTATATTGATAACGTGGTGGAAACCCTTAAAAACGCCATTGAAGGCGCGGGCATTGAATGTGACATTCAAGGGCGTGCTAAGCATATTTATAGTATTTGGCGAAAAATGCAGCGTAAAAATATCGACTTCTCTGAAGTGTATGATATTCGCGCTGTGCGCATCTTAGTGCCAGAGCTAAAAGACTGTTATGCCGCACTGGGTATTACCCATACCTTCTGGCGCCATATTCCCCATGAGTTCGATGACTACATCGCCAATCCTAAAGAAAACGGAT
>JBNMQC010000169.1:0-5418 GCA_051277445.1 Bermanella sp.
GGCGAACATCAGCAGTAAAACCCGTGTGCTGCCCATCGTGCCTATGTTCCACGCCAATGCATGGGGCTTGGTGTACTCGGTTGCCATGACAGGGGCGGAAGTGGTCTTCCCAGGCCCTCACCTAGATGGTGCCAGCGTGTGCGACATGATTAACCGTTACCAAGTGGATTTATCCGCCGCCGTGCCCACGGTCTGGACCATGCTATTGCAACATTTAACGCAATCGGGTGACACACTCAAAAGCTTGAACAACGTTTTAATCGGCGGCTCAGCGGTACCCAAATCGATGATTGAAGCATTTGAGAAAACCTACGCCGTGCAAGTTTGGCAAGCCTGGGGCATGACAGAGATGAGCCCTCTTGGCAGTGTAAACAAACCCCTGCCCGAAGACGCGCTGTTAAATTACGAAGAGCAGTTAAACCTGAAAGCCAAACAAGGCCGCCCCTGCTTCGGTGTCCAAATGAAGATCGTCGATGATGAAAATAACGAGCTTCCCCATGATGGCGTTGCCTTTGGCCGCTTAATGGTAAAAGGCCCATGGATTATTTCGAAATACTATAAAGTCGACACCAGCGCCACCGACGCCGATGGCTGGTTTGATACCGGCGATGTAGCCACCATTGATGCCACCGGAAACATGCAGATCACCGACCGCTCAAAAGATGTGATCAAGTCCGGCGGGGAATGGATCAGCTCCATCGATTTAGAAAATGCCGCTATGGGTCATGCTGACGTATTAGAAGCGGCGGTCATTGGAGTGCATCACCCTAAATGGGAAGAGCGCCCTCTATTAATCATCGTACCTAAAAACCCTGAGCAGCCACCATCCGCTGACTCCGTATTAGCGTTTTTAGAGAATAAGGTAGCCAAGTGGTGGCTGCCCAATGGCATTGAATTTATTGATGCCATTCCTCATACAGCTACGGGGAAGATCAACAAAGTGGGATTACGTGAACACTTTAAAGACTATCAATTTGACGATGCCACAGCCTGACCTCATGTTTCACTCTTGGCTCTAGGTTTTCATACCTAGAGACATAAAAATGCCAGTATCTCGCTGGCATTTTTATTTGCTTTGCGTAATTTGCACGGCTCACTCATCGATTAAGCGACGAGCTGGGTCCGGTTGATACGCATCCATTAAGTGGGGGTAAGCAGTGGCCACACCTTGCACAATAAAATCGAACGGCACATCGTCAAAATGACCATGCTCTTGCATGTACTCCATATGGCGCGCCCCTTCGCCGTTAAACTCATGGAAGATGGAATCGTCTTGGCCGTTAAACTCAAGGGGCTCAACTCCCATCTTTTCACACAATACCTTATCAAAAGCCGGTGTCGCCTTAACCCAACGCCCATTCAGCTTAATTTCCGTATAACCATGCATCACAAATACATCACTGCGCAGCCATTCGATTAATGCTGGGCTGGATAAGTGATTGCGCACATCGGCCAAGCCTATTCTGGCCTCAATGCCATTGAGTCGACACAGCGCGCCAAGTAACACCGCCTTAGGAATGCAATAAGATTGCCCCGCCTCTAAACAGTGACTGGCACTCAATGACACCGGCTCCGCTTCAAATACGTACGGATTATATTTTATGCCATCACGCACGGCGTAATACAGGGCCACCGCTTTTTCGGTGTCACTCATAGGTTCGCTGATCACCTGATCACTGAACCCCACAACACTAGGATGTTCATAATCAAAAAACGCTGAAGGCAACAATGTGGCTGTCATAAGGTATTCCTATAATCCTAGGGTTCATATTAGAACCCTTTACGCTTGCATGGCCAATAACCACATCTAACAATATCACTGACCACAGCATATAAGGGCTTTTTTAAACACTTGTATAAGGTTTCATCAGGGTTTATCGGCCCTGCTAAACGTTACCCACAATTTCTGTGGATAACTTGGTTAATAACTATTTGAAAAGTGTCGCAAACCCCCATGGAATCTGGAAGTAGCTTAAATTGTTTTTTTTTCAAACAATTATTTTTTTCTATATTTTTCAATAAGTTAGCCAAGTCAATAGATCGACCTTGCCAGAATAGTCGTAGATTGCACACTTTTTATCCATTGATTTAATTTTGTGCATAACAAACTAAGCAAGTGCTCTAATTTGGCGCAAAACCATGTGATTTATGGACAATTCACCCTGTTATGAACAAACAATACACATCATTACGTTGACGTAAACGTCAAGCTAGTTTTTAATCAATCCCATGAAGAAAGATAAAACCCCTATTTACAGCATCAGTGATCTCGCTCAGCGTTTTGACATCACCACGCGCACCATACGTTTTTATGAAAGTGAGGGCCTACTTGCGCCGCAACGTGATGGCCAAAAACGTCTGTATAGCCAAAAAGATTACACCACCCTTAAGCTGATCTTACGGGGTAAACGCTTGGGTTGGTCTCTGGCAGAAAGCCGTGATCTCATCCAAATGTATAAACCTGAACAAAATAACCAAGCTCAGTACCAAAAAGTATTAGAAAAGGTGGCAGAAAGCCGAGAGCGGCTGCAACAGCAAATGAACGACATACAAGTGATGTTGCTCGAGCTCGACGAACATGAGGCAAGAGTGAGAGAAGTGCTCGAAGCACATCCCACACACTCAGATTAAATAACGCAAAAAATAACACACTGAAAATCATTTTGTATTTCGGTTGAATAATAAAAATAAAACAAACAACGAAACCCTAAAAGGTGCGTGATGGAGCCACACGGTAGCCATCTCGCTCGGAGAAACTAAATGAAATCCATATACAGTGAATTGAATTTCGGCCTTGGCGAAACCATCGATATGTTACGCGCCCAAGTGAACGAATTTGCCAGCCGCGAAATCGCCCCACTGGCCGATGCCACCGATAAAGAAAACGCCTTCCCCAATCAACTATGGAAAAAATTCGGCGACATGGGCTTATTAGGCGTTACCGCAGAAGAAGCCTACGGCGGCACCAACATGGGTTACCTTGCCCATGTCATCGCCATGGAAGAAATCAGCCGTGCCTCGGCGTCTATTGGTTTAAGTTACGGCGCATTTTCTAATCTGTGCGTGAATCAGTTGACCAAAAATGGTTCTAGCGAACAAAAAGCAAAATACTTACCCAAATTAATTTCCGGCGAACACATCGGTGCGCTGGCCATGAGCGAACCCAATGCCGGCTCCGACGTGGTCAGCATGAAACTGCGCGCCGATAAAAAAGGCGACAAGTACATTTTAAATGGCGGAAAAATGTGGATCACCAATGGCCCTGACGCCGATGTGTATGTGATCTATGCCAAAACCGATTTTGAAAAAGGCGCTCATGGCATGACAGCGTTCATCGTTGAACGTGATGCGCCTGGTTTCACCCGCGGACAAAAACTCGACAAACTCGGTATGCGCGGCTCAAATACTTGCGAGCTTATTTTCCAAGATTGCGAAGTCCCTGAAGAAAATATTCTAGGCGGTTTAAATCAAGGCGTACGCGTATTAATGAGCGGCCTCGATTATGAACGGGTGGTGTTATCTGGCGGCCCTACTGGCATCATGCAAGCGTGTATGGATATTGTGGTGCCATACATTCATGACCGCGAACAGTTCGGCAAAAGCATCGGCGAATTTCAATTAGTGCAAGGCAAGATTGCCGACATGTACTCCACCATGAACGCCTGTAAATCCTATTTATACACAGTAGCAGCGGCGTGTGATCGTGGTGAAACCACGCGCAAAGATGCCGCGGGTGTGATTTTGTACACCGCCGAAAAAGCCACGCAAATGGCGCTGGATGCGATTCAATTACTAGGCGGTAACGGATACATCAATGATTTTACCACCGGTCGATTATTACGCGATGCCAAGCTATATGAAATTGGCGCCGGCACCAGTGAAGTTCGCCGTATGCTCATTGGCCGTGAGATTTTTAACGAATCCAAACGTTAATAACACAACGCCTTTTTCCAATATTCAATTTGTAGAAGGTACTTGCACGCAACACGACCCTTAACACTGTGTTGCGCGCAAGCCCGCCTACAATGGAGACACAAATGCCAAGCATACATTCCAATATCAACACCGCTTCTCGTGAATTTAAAGGCAACCTTGCGTTTAATTTAGAGGTCGTAGCACACCTAAAAAACCTAGTGGCACAAATCACACTCGGTGGCGGTGAAGCTGCACAAGCGCGCCATAAAAGCCGTGGTAAATTATTAGCCCGTGAACGCATCGCCCATTTATTAGATGAAGGCTCACCGTTTTTAGAAGTGGGCCAACTGGCCGCTTATGATGTTTACGGTGAAGACGTGCCTTGTGCCGGTGTCGTTGCAGGCATTGGCAAAGTCAGCGGTGTGGAATGCATGATCGTAGCAAATGATGCCACCGTAAAAGGCGGATCCTATTATCCGCTTACCGTAAAAAAACATTTACGCGCACAAGAGATTGCACAAAAAAATTATCTGCCTTGTATTTATTTGGTAGACAGCGGCGGCGCGAATCTGCCCAGACAGGACGAGGTGTTCCCTGATAAAGAACACTTTGGCCGCATCTTTTTTAATCAAGCCAATATGTCGGCCATGGGCATTCCACAAATTGCGGTGGTCATGGGCAGCTGTACCGCTGGCGGCGCGTATGTGCCTGCCATGGCGGATGAATCCATCATCGTAAAAGAACAAGGGAGCATCTTTTTGGCTGGCCCACCCCTTGTGCAAATGGCAACCGGTGAAGTGGTCGATGCCGAAACCTTAGGTGGTGGCGACATGCACACCGCCATGAGTGGCGTGGTGGACCACCTTGCACAAAGCGACGAACACGCATTGCAGCTGGCTCGCCAATCCATTGACCGCTTGAATTGGCAAAAGCAAACACAACTGGATGTGCGCGATGTCATCGCACCACTTTATGAAGCTAACGAGTTGTACGGCATCATTCCGCAAGATTTAAAAAAGCCCATGGATGCACGAGAAGTCATTGCGCGCATTGTGGATGGCAGTGATTTTGATGAATACAAAGCGCGTTTTGGTACCACTCTCGTATGTGGCTTTGCGCGCATTTATGGCTACCCAGTTGGCATCGTTGCCAACAATGGCATCTTATTTTCTGAAAGCGCGCAAAAAGGCGCTAACTTTATTGAACTGTGCTGTCAGCGCAATATTCCATTAATCTTTTTACAAAACATCACCGGCTTTATGGTGGGCTCTAAGTACGAGCAAGAAGGCATTGCCAAACATGGGGCCAAAATGGTGAATGCCGTGGCCTGTGCCAAGGTGCCAAAATTCACCATGGTGATCGGTGGCAGTTTTGGTGCCGGTAACTACGGTATGTGTGGCCGAGCGTATGACCCAAACTTTATGTGGATGTGGCCAAACGCTCGCATCAGCGTGATGGGTGGCGAGCAAGCCGCAGGTGTTATGTCACTCATCACCAAAGGCG
>JBNMQC010000170.1:0-5394 GCA_051277445.1 Bermanella sp.
TATCAGCCGGTACTTGGTAACTAGCCATAGGCGCTTAATAAAACAAATTTGGGGTCGGATGCAATCTGCTCTACGTGTCTGAAATACTTTTTAAGCGTTTGATGGTATTGCAAATGGCGATTGCCCACCACGATCATTTTGCCTTGCGCGTTAAGAGCGGACTTACTCTGTTTAAATAGGCGCTTGGCAATGTGATCTCCAACTGTATGAGCCTCGTGGAAGGGTGGGTTACACAAAATTAAATCGTATTGCTCTGACTTTGGGTTTAATCCATCTTCCCAAATAAATGTGGCTTTGTCGGAGATGGCATTCAACTCCCAAGAGGTCTTAGAGCTTTCAATGGCCATGAAGGATTCATCATAAAAATCTACGTGACTTTCAGTGTGAGTCGTTGCGTACTTGATGCCGAGTATTCCGCTGCCACAGCATAGGTCGGCGACTTTATTCGATTTTGTAAGCTTATCTAAGTTGTTTAAGAAAAAATCAGCGCCAGGGTCGAGCTTGTCACGTCCAAATACATTTGCATGACTGGAAAGTTTAATGCCGTGAAATAGATTTTGTTTAGGGTAAGGATTGACCGTGGAGTTTTGAAAAGTTAATTCAAATACCGTGGCTTTTTTTACAAAAGGTAATCGATTGACTGTGCCGAATTTTTGCAGCTGGTTGAGTAATGTTTTTGGCAGGTGCTTCATCATCCCTGCTAGTAGTATTTTTTCAATGCCCAGTTCGACACATTGATTAAGCTGGAAGTCCAAATAACTGGTGTTTTTTGGGATCTTCATTGCGGCTAGCTTGCTAGTTGTTTGAAGGTAGATTGAGTCACAAAGATCGCCGTGGAACGTTAGCTGGTTTTTTTCAATGTTCAAAAGAAGAGATTGCTTGGCGCAAAAGCTATCTGAGGACCAAGTTTCCACTTGCTCATGTAAAGCACAACCAAGTGCACCAAACTGGTCATTAAGGACAAGCAGTTTTGTGTTGGGGTGTTGATTGAGGATGGTACTGATGAGGTATTCGTCTGCGGCATCCCAAGCTCGTAGTGGTTGCTTGGGATGTGCGCCAGGGCGAGTCAAGGTTAACTGCCCGCTGGCGTAATCTAGCTGATCTTGCTGCATATTTGATTGGGTGTTCTTTTAGAAAGTATCTTTATTCGTTGGCTGTTCTAACTGATCCCAAAGATCATTGGCGTTTTCTTGTGACTTAATGGCCACTTGCTGCTGCACGGGTGCAACCGCTTCTTTTTTCGGCTTGAGGGCCTTTTTTACAGGGGCTTGTTGATTGCTGTTTGCGGATTTAACCGAGTTATTTGCCTGTTGCTTTTCAACAAGATTGTTTTCGTCCATAAACTGCTGATATACAGAGCGCTGGCGAGTGGGTTTGAACGGTTTAGCCGCTTTTTGCTTTGCTTTGCGCTGTTTGTTTTCTAATTTTGTGCGTTCTTTTGAGCCGGTTTTAACCCCGCCAGTAACGCGTTTTAGAGAACGTGATTTTTTAACTCGAGACATTCTTTTCACCTATAAATAGCTGGTGCATCATAGCATAGACTGTGGCGTAAATGAATTGTTTGTTTATTGTACAGGATGGGATTTTATAACCTGATATAATCTGCCCTTTTAGGTGCCATATGGGCTATTTAGCCGCTTTAGAATACACGCTGTCTGTGACTGGGCCTGTGTTTATTATTGTGTTTGTGGGTCTGTATCTTAAGCGTAAAGGGCATATTGATGGTGCATTTGTCGCGAAGGCATCTGCACTGGTGTTCAATATTTGCTTGCCAATTCTTATTTTTCTATCCATGATTGATAATGATTTGCATTTATCTGATCAGATGCCCTTGGTCTGGTTCTGTATTGCTGCCGCCATTGTTACGTTTGTCATCTTTTGGTGGCTGTCTGCACTGTGGGTACCTCATGCAGATAGGGGAGTGGCAGTGCAGGGGGCGTTTCGCAGTAATTTGGGTATCGTTGGGATTGCCTTGTGTGCAAAAGCATTTGGCGGCGATGGCCTTGCCATCGGTGCAGTCATTCTAGCCGTTGTAACCCCTGTTTTTAATGTACTTTCTGTTTATGCGCTTAATCGCAGTTTGCATCAAGGAAAAGCCGTACCTTGGGGCAAAACCGTTAAAGATATTGCCCGTAACCCTTTGATTATTGCCATTTTCCTTGGTTTTTTGAGCGCTTGGTTAGATTTCAAACTCCCCAAAGTCATGTATGATGCTGGTCAGTATTTAGCCCGAATGACACTCCCCTTAGCTTTAATAGCGATTGGCGGGTCATTAAGCTTACGTGAGCTTAAACACACGAGTGCTCTATCGGCGCAAGCCGTATTTGCTAAGTTGGTTATTGTTCCGGTGGTCGTGGGTATTGCTGCCTATTTATTAGGTTTCAGCGGTGTTGAAATGGGTTGCATTATTTTGATGTTTGCCAGTCCCACTGCGGCGGCGAGTTTTGTTATGGTTCGAGCGATGGGTGGGAATCATGTATTAGCATCGAATATCATTGCCATGAGTACGTTGCTATCAGCAGTGTCTGTCAGTTTATTATTGTATTTCGCTAAGGTTTTAGCTTGGATTTAACGTAGTGGTAAATAAGGATATGAAACAAAATTCAAAGCCCACTGTTTTTGTTTGCGCAGACCCAAAAGACACATCGGATATCTTATATACGGTGAACCGGGTTGTGCTGCAATTAGGTGGCTTGCCAATTGGCTTGAGCTATACGCCGCAATCGGGCGATTATGACTGGGCCTTGGTGCGTAAAACCATTGATGAAGCCGATCTTGTTATCCTGTTGGTGGGTGATACGTATGGCTCGCTCTCTGATAGTGGTGAAAGCTTTATTCATCGCGAGGCGGTTTATGCTCGCAGTAAGCATAAAAAAATAGTCGCTTTGCTTAAAAATGCTGAATTAAAAGGCATGGTATCTCAAGATGTGCAGCGTTTACGTTCTTTGCATCGATTTACCATGACGGGTATTTTTAAATATTGGAATCATAAAGAAGATTTGCTTTTGATTGCTCGTCAAGTTTTGCGCGATCTACTTAAGCCTCAGTTGGGCTTGGTTGATGCGAAAAAGCCACTTGATGTGGAAACCTCCCTGCATTTACATGATGCAATTACCGACACTTTATTTGGTATGGAAAGTTATCCGATGCGCTTTACCGGTAAGGTATTTGCCCATGGTAACTGTCACGAAGTGACCAGTAATGTCTTGCTGACATGGGATATGGCATTTTTAAATATCGGCTCAATGATGACCTCCCCCGTGACAGAAGATCGCATGCGTTCGGCGCTTGAGGATTATGTCGAAGATAGTTATCGCGATGACTTTATGAATGCCATTAAAGACTCCCATGCTTTATCTGGTGTGCGTTGTAATGATATTGAATTTCAACGCTTAAAAGCCTATTTAAAAGGTGCAGGTGTGATTGAAAATGTTGCAAAAGAACGTAGCGGCTTAAAAAGTTATTGGCAGCTGACTCAGACCGGTGAAAACCGTTTGCACAAGCTTTTGATGCCAAATCAATAACACCCAAGAAACAGTGAGTTAATTACTATCTGACTGTGCTGCATGGAGGGTCATGCAGATATCCGATATACTGGCGTCTTTTTAAGGTTATTTATGAAGCTTCTTTTTGTTCTTATCCTAATTAGCCAGCTCATTGCTTGTTCAGACCAAGCCCCTGTCATTGATAAAATTCATGGATACACCATGGGCACAAGTTACACCGTGCAATGGCTTGCGTCTGCTTCTGTCGATCCTGATGAAGCCCAGTCAGATATTGATGACGTTTTGTTAATGATTAACCAGCAAATGTCTACATATCAATCTGACAGCGAGCTGAGTGTGTTTAATCAAGCTTTGCCTCCTGTAACGCAAAAAGTAAGCCCAGAGTTGTGGGAGGTTTTGCAATTATCATTGTCACTGCATGACTTAACGTCGGGTTACTTTGATATTTCCGTTGGGCCGGTTGTGAATCTTTGGGGGTTTGGTCCTGACAAAATGCCTACTCAGTTACCCACTCAAAAACAAACCGATCAAGCAAAAGCCGCTATCGGCTTAGATGTGATCCAGTTAAATGATTTCCAAATCACTAAAACACAGCAGCGTTATCTTGACCTATCGGCCATTGCTAAAGGTTATGCGGTGGACAAGGTGGCCGAATATTTAGAAGGCAGAGGAATTAACGTCTACTTGGTTGAAGTAGGTGGTGAAATGCGTGCTAAAGGGCGTAAAACGGCTGATAAACCTTGGCGCGTAGCTGTTGAAAAACCCGACGAAAACCAACGTACTGCACAGAAAATCATAGCAATGCAAGATGGCGCTATGGCCACTTCTGGTGACTACCGAAATTATTTTGAGATGGATGGTCAGCATTATAGCCATACCATTGACCCTTTTACCGCCAAACCGGTCAAACATACATTGGCATCTGTGACCATTATTGATGATAAATGTGCCCGTGCTGATGCGCTGGCCACTGCTATGCTTGTAATGGGGGCTGAAAAAGCCAAGGCCTTTGCAGCAGAGCATGATATAAAAGCGTATTTAATTGAACGTGGCCCACAAGGCTTTAGTGAATATTCAACGCCGGCATTTATTAGCTGGCAAACAAAGTGAGGTTTCCCCATGGAAATGATATTAGTTGTCTTTATTTTCATGTTACTGGTCATTGTACTGATGGCCGTTGGTGTTCTGTTTGGTCAAAAGCCCATTAGTGGTTCGTGCGGTGGTATGAGCGCCATTGGTATGGAGTCCGCTTGCGACGTATGTGGCGGTGATAAGCAGAAGTGCGATACTGAAAAGAAAAAAGTGGCTGGTCAGGTTACGGCTGATTTAGCCTACGATGCGAGCCAAAAATAATACGGATAAGGAGTGTGTGAATGGCTGATTACCATTATGACGTCATTGTATTAGGAACAGGACCCTCAGGTGAGGGGGCTGCAATGAACGCAGCCAAGAAAGGCAAAAAGGTTGCGGTTGTTGAAGAAGCACCTGTGGTAGGTGGACACTGTACCCATTACGGCACCATTCCGTCTAAAGCTTTGCGTCATTCGGTTAAGCAGATCATCTCATATAATACGAACCCAATGTTTCGTGATATTGGTGAGCCGCGCTGGTTTAGCTTTCCTCGCGTACTTAAGACCGCAGAGCGCGTCATTGCCAAGCAGGTTAAGCTGCGTACTGAATTTTATAGTCGTAACCGTGTTCATCTTTATCATGGCCATGGCAGCTTTATTGATAGCCATACCATCGAAATAACTGACGGCCCTGCTTCCAGTACTCGTTTGCATGCTGAGCAAATCGTGCTGGCAACCGGTTCTAGCCCATTTCGTCCTAAAGGGGTCGACTTTCATCATGAGCGTGTTTACGACTCAGATACCATCTTGAAACTAGA
>JBNMQC010000171.1:0-5385 GCA_051277445.1 Bermanella sp.
ATAGCATGATCAGAGAAAACGATCATGTCACTGGTGTGATCGCCACCGATCAGGTCAGTGGTGAGGCATATAAAATCACCGCAAAAGTGGTGGTCAGTGCCACCGGTGCTTGGGCTGATAAATTTCGCAACGAGATGGGTCAAGCCAGTAAAATTCGCCCATTGCGTGGCAGTCATTTAATGATACCTAATTGGCGTTTGCCTTGTGCTCAATCCATTACGCTAAAGCACCCTGTGGATGGGCGCAGTATGTTCATCTATCCATGGGAGGGTATGACGGTGGTGGGCACCACGGATCTTGATAACCCTGAAATGAGTTCGATGGAGCCGAGTATTCAAGCCGCTGAAGTGGATTATTTACTGACGGCGGCTAACCATTTATTTCCGAATTCTAATTTAGAAAAACAAGACATCGTCGCCACATTCGCGGGTGTGCGTCCTATTGTGTCAGGTGGTGCATTGAACCCGTCATCAGAAAAACGCGATCACAGTATTTGGGATGATCAAGGATTGGTGACGGTCAGTGGTGGTAAATTAACCACGTTTCGCCTGATTGCATTGGATGTCTTAAAAGCCGCTTCAAAGTATTTACCGAATGTAAATTATCACGATCATGGGCAGCGGATTTTTAGTTCAGCCACCTCCGGCTCTCAGTATTTCAAATTACTCGATTCACAATGGCAGCGACGATTGCTCGGCTTTTATGGTCAGCAGATCGATGGCGTATGTGAATGCGCAAAAGAAGAGGGTTGGGCACTGGTGCCAGGCACTCAAACCTTCTGGGCACAAATTCGGTTTGCCGCTCGTATGGAAGCGGTCGTCAGCTTGGATGACTTGTTGCTGCGTCGAACTCGAATCGGTTTGTGTTTGCCACAAGGCGGTGCTCAGTTTGAAGAAAAAATAAAACACGTTTGCCAGCAAGAATTGCATTGGGATGAAACCCAGTGGCAACAACAATGGCAAGACTACAAAGCAACGTGGCAACGCTATTATTACTTGCCCGCGTCTTAACAAATAAAACAATAATAAAATTGGATTCATCGTACATGCCGTCTCAATACATTCTTTCCATCGATAATGGCACGCAAAGCGTGCGTGCCTTATTGTTTGATTTACAAGGCCAGTTAGTTGCTAAAGGCAAAGTTGAGATTGAGCCGTATTTTTCTAAACAACCTGGTTGGGCTGAGCAAGACCCTGAATATTATTGGCAATCCGCCGGTGAAGCCTGTAAAGCACTTTGGGCATCAACGGATATCAGCCCTGATGATGTCATTGGCATGGGGTTGACGACCCAACGCGGCACCATGATCAATCTTGATGCCAAGGGGTTACCCCTTCGTCCTGCGATTATTTGGTTGGACCAGCGTCAGGCTGAAATAGAAAAACCCATTGCCGGTGTTTGGGGCGTTTTGTTTAAAGTGCTGGGTTTAAAACCCGTGATTGAGGGTTTCCAGCGGAAAGCGCAAGCGGCTTGGATCGAACAAAACCAACCGGATGTGTGGCAAAAGACTCATAAATTTTTGCTACTAAGTGGCTATTTAACTTATCGCTTAACCGGTGAATACAAAGACTCCGTTGGCTGCACCGTTGGTTACTTACCATTCGATTATAAACATCATAAGTGGGCGGCTAAACACGATTGGAAATGGCAGGTGGCAAATGTTAAAGACAGCATGTTGCCAGAGCTGGTAAAACCCGGTGAATCATTGGGGCCGTTAACCCCTGAAGCGGCCAATCATCTGGGGTTGCCTGAAGGCTTACCGGTTGTTGCTTGTGCGTCGGATAAAGCCTGTGAAGTGATCGGCAGCGGTGCGCTTGACCCCCATGTTGCCTGTTTAAGTTACGGCACCACGGCAACAATTAATACGACCACCTACAAATATGTGGAGCCCGTGCAATTTATTCCGCCTTATCCAGCGGCTATTCCCGATGCTTACAATACAGAGGTCATGATTTATCGCGGATTTTGGATGGTCAGCTGGTTTAAGAAACAATTTGGCCTACGTGAGCAGCAAATGGCTGAAGACCGCGGCGTTGCCCCAGAAGCCTTGTTCGATGAGCTGGTTAACTCTGTACCGGCGGGTTCAATGGGATTGATGCTGCAGCCGTATTGGTCGCCGGGCACGCGCATGCCGGGGCCTGAAGCAAAAGGCGCGGTGATTGGTTTTGGCGATGTGCATACTCGCGCTCACCTATATCGCTCTATTTTAGAAGGGCTGGCTTATGGTCTTCGTGAAGGCAAAGAGCGTATTGAAAAACGCAGTGGCGTGAATATCACCAAATTACGCATCAGTGGTGGTGGCAGCCAAAGTGATGCGGCCATGCAATTAACCGCCAATATTTTTAACCTGCCCGCTGAGCGTCCTAGCACTTACGAAACATCGGGTTTAGGTGCGGCGATCAATGTGGCGGTAGGTCTTGGTAAATATCAAAACTACGATGCGGCGATAGATGCCATGACCTCTGTGGGGGATGTGTTTGAACCGGATTTTCAAACCAGTCGATTTTATGATCAGTTGTATAAAAATGTTTATCTTAAAATGTACAAACGTCTGCAGCCCCTATACAAACAAATAAAAGAGATTACCGGTTACCCAAAAGCGTAAAGATCGTTTTCTTTAAAAAGGCAGCACATGTGCTGCCTTTTTGTTTATTTAATCGCCACTTCTTTTTTAAAACCCTGCCTTGCTCACAAAACAATTGTTTATTAGACACAGAATGGCGCATTTGGTGTATCCTTCGCGTTTTTTGCGATTGGTCAAAATCAGCCAATGGCGAATGATGTGAAAGATAAAATCAACACAAGGTGTCGTGTTTGTGACTTTAAAGAATAAAATAATTAAGCCATTAGAATTAGCCGCCATTGTATCTGGCCTTTCTTTGACCAGCGCAATGAGCCATGGTGTCGAGTTTTTTATGGACGTTGAGGGAAGCTTTTCTTCTCAAATTTCCGTAGGTTCCAGCTGGAGAATGAGTGAACCGGATGAGGCTTTGTTAGCGCCAGGAAACAATAACGATGGCAACGCCAACTTTGAAAAAGGCGATGCTTTCTCACAAATTATTAAAGGCAGTCACGACCTGCATTTGCGCAGTGGCGATCACGGTGTGTTCATTCGTGGTAAATACTGGCACGACTTTGCATTAGAAGATACAAAAGTGGCTCATGGCCACGGGGCAAATGGTTTTACTGAAAATGAAAAATTAAACGATAAAGACTTCAACGAACTTTCAAAATTTTCAGGCGCAGCCTTGCTTGATGCATATGTTTACGGCATGTATGAGATTGGTTATACACCCATTGATATACGCTTGGGTCGCCAAGTGGTCAGCTGGGGCGAAAGCACCTTTATTTTAGGCGGTGTAAATTCTATTAACCCAGTTGATGTGAATGCGTTTCGCCGCCCAGGTGCTGAAATCAAAGAAGGTTTATTACCGGTTAATATGGCTTACGTAAACGTAGGCTTAACGGAATTTTTGTCCATGGAAGCCTTTTATCAATTAGAGTTTCAAGAAACTGTGATTCCAGGTTGCGGAACCTATTTTGCGTTTAACGATTATGCGCCAGAAGGTTGTAATCAGGTTGTGTTGTCTGGTGCGGCTAGTGATTTAGGCGCACTTAATAATGGGCTTGTACTTAACCGTGATGTGGATGGTAATCGCCTAGCAAAAGATGAAGGGCAGTTTGGTATTGCGTTTCGTTATATGAGCGAAGCGTTAGGGGATACGGAACTTGGTTTTTATGCCATGAATATTCATAGTCGTCTGCCTGTGGTCAGTGGCATTAAATCCGCTAACTGGCAATCACCCTCTGATGCAGGTGGTTTAAATGCCGCCATTATCAATAATAAAAATGACACCTTTTACTATGTGTCATACCCAGAAGACATTCAGCTAGCGGGTTTAAGCTTTTCGACCAATGTGGGTTCGGTTGCGGTGTCTGGTGAGGTCAGCCATAAAAAAGATGTACCGCTGCAAATCAATGCCACACAATTACTCACAGCCGGTTTGACAGGCCAATCAACATCCCCAGAACTGGCAGCCGATGTAGCGGCAACCGCCAACGGTGAAGACTTTGACGGTTATCGTTTATTTGATGTAAGCCAAGCACAATTTACCCTGCTGCAATTTTTTGATCGTTTCTTAGGTGCCAGTCGCTATACCTTAATTGCCGAAGCGGGTTACACGTTTGTGCATGACTTTGATGAGAGTGATGATGCGATCAAGTTTAGCCGTGCTGGTATTTTTGATGGTGCAGACGAAGGGTATGTAACTGAAAGTTCATGGGGTTACCGTACTCGCTTAGTCGGTGAGTATAACAACGTATTTTCAGGTGTAACGTTAAAACCAACGTTGGCCTTTACTCATGATGTTGAAGGTTTTGCCCCTCAACCAGGTGGTGCGTTTAGAGAAGGTGAGCAATCTGTTGGTTTGACGCTACAGGCGGATTATCAATCTATGTACAGCGCCAGTATTTCCTATGTGGATTATATGGGTGGCGATTATAGTTTGACCTCAGATCGCGATTTTGCGTCTGTCAGCTTAAGTGTTCAGTTTTAATGCATTAGCCATAAAAAAGGGCCAAGGCCCTTTTGTTATGGTTGAAATACATTTAAATATTAAGCTGTATGCATGGTGCTGGATTGCTTTTGAATGGCGTAAAGCCAAATAATTGAAACAATGCCCATACACAAAGTGAGCAGTGCTAGCCATGGTGCAGCGGGTACAATCCAGATCAGATTGGCAACGAGCAGTGTGTATTTTAATAGCTCCATGATCATTGCGTGGCTTTGGCTTTCTTGAAAAGCACCCAAGCTATACAAGCAAAATGCAATGCTTAACCCTACGATCATATTTTGCTGCAATGTAAACGACCCAACATTCAGCATGAATAGTAGAATACCCACAGAGACAATCGTCAGTTGAGATAATGCATACCATTTCGCCATTGTACTTAATGGCGTGTCGTATTTTTCAGCGGCTTGATTACTCTTTTTAACAGGATAAGCCTCCTCAACGTCGGCTGGTCGATAACCCGTTCGACGAAACCACAGCGTAAATTTATCTTTCCAGCTTTTTGTACGCCAAGCGTCCTGACACAAACTGGCTAGAAAGTGCAGATTCCCCCAAACTGGATTCCAACTTGCCAGTGGTGTGCTGATTCCAAAAATGACTTTTTCTTCTTTTAGTTCAGGCTGGTAGGTGCCAAATAATCGGTCCCATAAAAATACGCCGCTGAAATTCTTATCTACGTATATCTTATTTTTTGCATGGTGCACACGGTGATTACTGGGTGTGACAAATAAAAACTCATACCATCTTGGCATTTGATCAATGGCTTGGGTATGTACCCAAAATTGATAAATTAAGTTTAATGAGCCTACGGTGA
>JBNMQC010000172.1:0-5369 GCA_051277445.1 Bermanella sp.
CGCCGCCAAGGTCAGAACCTTCGCCGACGAATACGCCGGCAGAAATACGGCCTTCGATCATAGAGGTACCCGCGGTACCGGCATTAAAGTTAATGAAACCTTCATGCATGATGGTGGTGCCTTCGCCCACGTAAGCGCCTAAACGTACACGAGAGGTGTCAGCAATACGCACACCGCTTGGTACCACGTAATCCGTCATTTTAGGGAATTTGTCGACGCTGATCACTTCAAGCAATTCACCGTCTAGGCGCGCTTGTAGTTGAGCATCGGCCAGTTCAGCAAGATCGATGGCGCCTTTGTTGGTCCAAGCCACGTTTGGCAGTAGGCCAAAGATGCCCGCTAGGTTGATGCCATGAGGCTTCACTAGGCGGTGAGAGATTAATTGAAGCTTCAAATACACTTCTGGTGTGCTGGTGGCTTGTTCGTCTGATTCCAGTACCACAAGAACCGTTGGGCGCTTGCTGGTGCTTAGGGTTTTAGCTAACGAGGCTTGTTCTGCTGGTAGGCTCTCGGCGAGGGCCGCTAATTTAGCGCTGTCTAGTTCGATGGCTTGGTTGCCACCTGTGTAGCCTGCCGCTTTAGCAGCGTCTACTAGATCGGAGGCTGGTTGGTAAACGGGCTTTTGGTAAAACACTTCTAGCCATTCGTTTTTTGTGTTTTGGGTGCCTACACCCAGTGCAAATGCTAATGCCATGTTCAATATTCCTATTGGCTGTTTCTAATGATGATAAATGGGTTATACAAATTCTTGGTATTCGTCGGCTTTGAAGCCCAGTAGATATTGGCCATTCTTTTCCAGCACGGGGCGCTTGATAATAGAAGGGTTATCTAACATGACCTTTTTTGCTGCCGCTGAGTCTTGCGCGCTAATTTGAGCCTTAGTGGCATCGTCTAGCTGGCGATAGGTGATGCCGCGTTTATTGATGAGGGTATCCAAAGGGATATTGGCGATGAACTCATCCGCAAGTTCAGGGCTTAAGCCTGCTTTTTTGTAGTCGTGAAACTCATAGGCCTGGCCTTGTGTATCGAGCCATTTGAAAGCCTTTTTCATGGTGTCACAGTTTTTGATGCCGTAAATCTTCATGATGGGAGTCGCGTAAAAATAAAAGGCGGCATTAAAGCATAATTACAGCAGACATTCAGCCCCAACTTTTGGAGCAAAATGAGGCTTATGTAACATGAATCATGCTCAATCTCGACGTGGTATGCTGTTACATTCATGCTGTAAGACATCAATGCTTGATCATCAACTAGACTATAAAATGGGCTTGATGCCCAATAGATTACTAGGAGTCCTATATTAAACCGTCTCAATCCATCACAGATCGCTTGTTGGCCAGGATGTTGCCCGATCACTTTTTAACCGGTGAGGATGCGTTTCGTGCAAAAGTGGTGTGGGTTTTCTCTACCTGCGTGGGTACGTTGGGCATGCTTATTCTGTTTGGCTTGATATTAGCCGAAGGGGATGTGCCATTACGTAGATTGGTGACGGTTTTATTATCGGCACTTTTGTTATCGGTGACATTGCTGATGCGTTATGCCACACATTTGGTTTCGATATCGACCTATGTGTTATTGATTACCGTGTCGATTATCTTTTATGTGGATTTTAATAACTTATCAGTGGCCGGCCCCACCACCGTCTTATGGGTTGTGCCATTTACGTTGATGGCCTTGTTGTTCTCTGGTCCTCGGCTCATCGTGATTTTTTTACTCACCTTTTCATTATTTATCTTCAATGTTATCGCTTTACTCAAGGGCTGGCTGCCAGAGCCGGTCGTGAAAGAGGGTAGCTGGTTCTATGTGCAGTGTGTGTATGTGCTGGCATCGGTGGTTATGGTGGTTATATGTACCCGCGGTATGTCTATTTTGGCGGGCAATCACTTACTTGAATTAAATAAAGAAGTGGAAAGCAAACAAAAGCGCATCGAGCAAGTGAATCAGCTTAAGCTTGACGCTGAGTCCGCTACACGTAGTAAGTCCATATTTTTATCCACCATGAGTCACGAATTACGCACACCGCTTAATAGTGTGATTGGTAATGCGCAATTGCTGTCTCGTGCTCAGTTACCTGATAAATATCGAGAGCAAGCCAATGACATCGCAATAGCGGGGAATCTGTTATTGGCATTGATTAATGACATTTTAGATTTCAGTAAGCTTGAAGAAAACGGGTTGCATTTAATTGAAAAACCTTACGCTTTGAATCAACAAATCACAGATCTGGCTCGCATGATGACACCAAGATTAAAGCCTGATGTGAAGCTTAACCTCCACTTACCCGAAGACGAGGTGTGCATCCACGCCGATGAAAACCGGTTAGCACAAGTCATTATGAACTTATTATCCAATAGCATTAAATTCACTGACAAAGGCGAAATTAGTCTGTCGTTACAGCTGGATAATGATCGCGATATTGTTATTGTTGTGCGCGATACGGGTATTGGTATTAAACAAGA
Source organism: Bermanella sp. (assembly GCA_051277445.1). Taxonomy (GTDB): domain Bacteria; phylum Pseudomonadota; class Gammaproteobacteria; order Pseudomonadales; family Oceanobacteraceae; genus Bermanella. Next base: position 2,460 of record JBNMQC010000172.1, read on the forward strand.
TGATATTAAGCGTTTATTCACTCGCTTTACTCAAGTCACAGATGACTCGGCAAAAAACATGGAAGGCACGGGTTTAGGGTTGGCTATCTCTCTGGGCATTGTGCAGCAAATGTCAGGCGACATTAAAGTTGAAAGCACGCTGGGTCAGGGCAGTTGTTTTTCAGTGGTGCTGCCAGGTCGAAGGGTTGACTGTGTTACGGCGCAAACTCAGGTGGAAGCAATCCCATTCGCCCCTGAGCGGATGCAAGCCAGTTCGTTTTTAGTGGTGGATGATATTGCCATGAACTGCATGGTGCTTGAATCCATGCTGATGGATTTGGGAGCACAGTGCATTGAATCCGTTAACAGTGGAATACAGGCACTGACGTTTATAGAGCGCAACATGGATACGCAGATCATATTTATGGATATGAGAATGCCGGGTATGGATGGTGTTGAAGCCACCAAAGCCATTCGTCAATTGGGCTACGCAGGAAAGATCATTGCGGTCACCGCCAATGCATCAGAACAAGACCGTCAAGCGTGTCTTGATGCGGGCATGAATGATTTTATTGCCAAGCCTGTTGAGATGGATGCGTTAGAGGCTATTTTAATCAAGCTTATACATTCATAGCACATATGGCTTTTCACAAAAAAGCGGCGCCTATTTATTTAATAGACGCCGCTTTTTTATGTCAGGCAGATTACGTTATAGGCTTTCAATCAAACTACGAATACGCTGGGCGGCTTCGATGCATTCATCCACTTCTGCAACTAAGGCCATGCGAATACGATTGTGGCCAGGGTTGATGCCATCGATGGTGCGCGATAAATAGCTGCCCGGTAATACCGTCACTTGTTGCTCGGCAAATAAGCGCTGTGCGAACACTTCTTCATTAATAGGAGTGTTAGCCCATAGGTAGAAGCTGGCATCACTTTGCTGGACGTTCATCACCGGAGATAGAATCTCTAATACGGCATTGAATTTTTGCGTGTAAAGGCGACGATTTTCTTTAACGTGCTCTTCATCTCCCCAAGCCGCGATACTAGCGATTTGATTTGGAATACTCATGGCGCAGCCGTGGTAGGTGCGGTACTGGAAAAATGGTGTTAGCACACTGGCATCACCCGCCACAAAACCGCTGCGCAAACCTGGTAAGTTCGAGCGCTTGCTTAAGCTATGGAAAACCACACAATTTTTATAATCATCACGGCCCAATTCTGCGCAAGCTTGTAATAACCCCACAGGCGCATCGACGCTGTCGATGTAGATTTCGCTGTAGCATTCGTCACTGGCAATAATAAAATCGTATTTATCCGACAGTGCGATTAACTTTTTCAGTTCATCCAATTTAATGACGGCTCCGGTTGGGTTGCCTGGGCTGCAAATAAATAGGATTTGCGTGTTTTGCCACACACTTTCAGGGACTGCGTCAAAGTCTGGGTTGAAACCGTTTTCCTCTAAACAAGGCAGATAGTGTGGTTTAGCCCCTGCAAGATAAGCGGCCCCTTCGTAGATTTGATAGAAGGGGTTTGGGCTTACCACCAAGGCATCAGGCTTGGCTTCAACCACGGCTTGTGTAAAGGCAAAGATGGCTTCACGGGTGCCGTTGACGGGCAAAATTTGTGTTTCGCTGTCTAAACCATTGAGGGAAAAGCGTTCACAGGCCCATTGGCTAATGGCTTGACGTAATTCAGGAATGCCTTTGGTGGTGGGGTAGTTGGCCAACTTATCGAGGTTGTCAGCCATGGCTTTGAGGACAAAGTCTGGGCTTGTGTGCTTAGGTTCCCCAATGGAAAGGGCGATGTGCGGTAAATCAGTGGTTACCTTGGCTTCGGTTTTTAGCTTATTCAGTTTTTCAAAGGGATAAGGCTGCAGTAAGGCAAGGTTCGGATTCATGGGGGATTCTCTATAAAAATATGCGGCGAATTATAGAGTAGGGCCTTATGAATTTGTACTGGAAAAGACGCTAAACACGGATTAACGGTAAATCCGGCCAGCGCGTGGTGTAGGCGGGCGAGGTGTATTGTTGGCGCATCGCCCATTTTTTATGCACTCCTTGAGATGCAAGATATAGCGTGCCAGAGCCATGGCTTTGGTTGACCAGGTCCAAGGTGGACATGAGTTGGGATGCGCGAGGGGCTTGGCCTTTGTGAAATAAATCATATTGCTGATGATGCTCACTACACAGCTGTATGAGCCCGATTCCGGCTTTTAAGTATCGGTTACCGGGGGAGTACAGCTTTCGAATGCAGAGTCTGGCCAGTTTGCCGATAATGCGTGCGTCATTGGTGGCATAGGGCAGTTGGGCGGTCGTGCTGTGACTGACATAGTTGGGCTCAAAAGGTGATGTATGCAAAAACACATGGATGGTCAGTGCGAGGCTGTTTTGTTGTCGTAGCTTTTCGGCGGCGCGCGCCGCATAAACAGCAATGGCTTGTTCAATGGGTTCAAGGGTGGTCAGTTTTTGTCCGAACGAGCGCGTGCTGTATATTTGTTGCTTTGCTGGCGGCTGCGCGTCGATATCGAAACAGGGTCGCCCGTTTAATTCTTCGATTGTGCGCTCTATATTGACACTGGTGCGCCTGCGTATGCTTTTTGAGTTAGCACACGCTAACTCATGGGCACTAAAAATCCCAACCTCTCCTAGGCGTCGGCCTAAACGCGAGCCTATGCCCCATACATCGGTGACCTTGGTGCGCTGTTGTAGCCACTGCCATTTCTCAGGTGTGTCGAGAACACACACGCCATTGCATTGCGGTATCTTCTTGGCTGCCCGGTTGGCCAATTTACTTAAGGTTTTAGACGGCGCAACACCGACACTCACGGGCATGCGAACCTCTTTCCATAGCCTGCGTTTAATGTGCTGGCCATAGTGGTTTAAGTCCCAGTTCATGCCACTAAAATTAAGGAACATTTCATCGATGCTG
>JBNMQC010000173.1:0-5336 GCA_051277445.1 Bermanella sp.
ATCTATTTAGTGGAAGATGAAGCCGATGTTGCAGCGCTTACGCCACGTGACCCAAGCGCCTTATCTTATGTGAGTCAAACCACATTATCGATGGATGACACGGCTAAAGTTATTAAAGCGCTGCGTGCTAAGTTTCCCCTGATTCATGGCCCTAAAACCGATGACATTTGTTATGCCACACAGAATCGTCAAGATGCGGTGAAAGACCTTGCCACGCAATCGGATTTGATCTTGGTGGTGGGTAGCCCAAACAGTTCTAACTCCAACCGTTTGCGTGAACTGGGTGAACGCATGGGTGCCAAAGCCTTCTTGATTGATAACGCTGATGAGATTCAAGCCCAGTGGTTTGATGATTCTAAAAAAGTAGGCATCACAGCTGGTGCATCGGCACCAGAAGTGTTGGTTCGCCAAGTAGTTGCTCGTGTGCAAGAGCTTGGTGGCACTCTGCCCGTTGAGCTTGAAGGACGTGAAGAGAACATCACTTTTAGCCTGCCAAAAGAGCTACGTTTAAAAGAAGTGTAGGAGGCTGGCTCATAGAGTCTTGATGAATTTTTCGTAGCTCTGGCTTTGCTTGACGTGAACTGCGAAAAAACATACCTCTCATCATCGGTCGCGGGGCAATCTACTGAATTGTCCCGTGATGTTTAAGTGGTTTCGAGTGTTGGATTGCAAGCATACTTCCTTCTACAGGGATGATGGTTATCACGCAGGAAAACGCTGTTCAGGCGTAAACGTTACATCTCCTTGCTCGCTGCTCACAAACACCTCGCCATCTTGAATACTTACTTGAAGCTCCATATTTTTTGCCACCAGTTTTGCCAGCTGCTCGCTGGCTTCGCTGTTGATGTGAAACACCTCAAGAGACTTTTGACGGGTAAAATGTGGCTGCATTTGGGTCAGCCAAGGGCCGGCTTGTTTATCATTGTAGGTGTAAATGATGACTTTTTTGGCTTTTCCACAGGCTTGGCGCAAGCGTTTTTCTTCTAGTTGGCCCAGCTCTATCCATAGCTTAATCTCATCGCTTAGTGTTTTGTGCCATACATCTGGCTCGTCTTGTGTGCTGAGCCCTTTGGTGAAGCTGAGTTCTTCGTGGGCATTGAGTACAAAGGCCATTAAACGCACCATCATGCGTAAATCGTTTTCACTTGGGTGCTGGGCTAGAGTGATGGTATGGCTTTGGTAGTAATGGCGGTCCATGTCACTGATGTGCAGTTGCACTTTGAAGATACTTGCGGTTAGAGCCATGGTTCACCTAATTGTTAAGCGGTTACAAATGTTAATCATCAATTGCGTGATTATACGGTAAAATCCTCATAATTCTTATTTAGATTGACGGAGTGTGTATGCCAGTCGCCAGTGCGTGTCATATTTTAGTAAAAGATAAAGCCCTAGCTGAAAAGCTAAAAGAACGATTAGCGAAAGGGGAAGATTTTGCCACCTTAGCTAAAAAATTCAGTACTTGCCCGAGTAAAAAAAATGGTGGCAACCTAGGGGAGTTTCAAAAAGGCGACATGGTCAGGGCATTTGATGAGGTGGTGTTTAAGCGCCCGATACTTAAGGTTCATGGCCCGATTAAAACCCAGTTTGGTTTTCACTTAATCAAAACCTTATATCGCAGTTAAGTATGATTGAATCCATTCTACAGTTTGCCAATGAACAAAGAGCCATTATTCATTTGGTTTTACATGCACTGGTACCGATGCTTGTGGCATTTTTGTTTGTCCCCAAAGCCCATTGGAAGCTGGCCTGGCTGGTGCTGGTAGCGACCATGGCTGTGGATATCGACCACCTATTAGCAACCCCTATTTATGCTCCGAATCGTTGCAGTATCTTCTTTCACCCATTACACCAAGTGTTTCCCATCGTCCTTTATGCGTTGATGACCGCCTGGCCTGTTTTGATGAAGCAGGTAAGAGGCAAGCTTAAGCCGTTTGAGGTATGGCTAGGTTGGGTTGGTTTGGGGTTATTCATCCATATGTTATTGGATGGACTGGATTGCCTGTGGATGAAAGTCTCTTGACAGCTGTGCGGTTCAAGTTTTCACAGTACTTCTAGGCAGTTAATGCCTTCTACAGGGCTTTGTGCGGGATTTTCTTTGTTTTGTGATCTATTTTTAATGGTCCAATTTGGGTAAAATTCCGCCCTATTTTTCGTTATGGCCTTGCCCCTAGGAGTTTCCTTGGAAGTTCAACCGATTATCAACCAGATTAAAGACCTTAAAGCACGTACTGACATGCTTAGGGGGTATCTTTGACTACGATACAAAGGCCGAGCGCCTCCAAGAAGTTGAATTAGAGCTAGGCCAGTCTGCTATTTGGAATGAGCCAGAAAAGGCTCAAGAACTGGGCCGTGAGCGCTCAAGCCTTGAGGCGGTTGTAAATACCATAGATGGTATGGACACCGGACTAAACGATTGCCAAGAGCTGCTGGAGATGTCCGTAGAAGAGGACGATGCCGACAGCGTCGCCGAGGTTGAGTCTGAATTAGAAAGCCTACAAGCCCTGTTAGAGAAGCTTGAATTTCGCCGTATGTTCTCAGGTGAAATGGACCCAAGCAGCGCCTACTTAGATATTCAATCAGGCTCAGGTGGTACTGAAGCACAAGATTGGGCTGAGATGATCCTGCGCATGTACTTACGCTGGGGTGAGGCTAAAGGCTTCAAAGTTGAATTAATGGAAGTGACTGCCGGTGATGTGGCCGGTATCAAGGGCGCGACGATCCGCTTTGAAGGGGAATACGCGTTTGGTTGGTTACGAACCGAAACCGGTGTGCACCGTTTAGTGCGTAAATCGCCATTTGATTCCAGTGGACGTCGTCATACGTCATTTGCATCCGTGTTTGTGGCCCCTGAAATTGATGACAATATCGAGATCGATATTAACCCTGCGGATTTAAAAATAGACGTATACCGTGCATCCGGTGCCGGTGGTCAGCACGTTAACACCACGGAGTCGGCGGTGCGTATTACTCACGTTCCCACCAATACCGTGACCCAGTGTCAAAACCAGCGTTCGCAGCACAAAAACAAAGACCAAGCCATGAAGCAGTTAAAAGCAAAGCTGTATGAACGCGAATTGATGATCCGTAATGCTGAGAACAAGGCATTAGAAGATTCTAAGAGCGACATTGGCTGGGGCTCGCAGATTCGATCTTACGTACTGGATGATTCACGAATCAAAGATTTAAGAACCGGTGTTGAAAATCGAAACACTCAGCAGGTTTTGGATGGGGCGTTAGATCCCTTCATGGAAGCTTCGCTTAAAGCGGGTCTTTGATAAAAACATAAATAATCGTCATGCCTGCCAAGGCAGGTATCCAAGAAAGCCCAAATGGATTGCCATATTCGTGGGAATGACGAGATAAGTAAGAATGGCGAGTAACCAGTCTCAATAAACTGGTAATGATTTACACCTAAACAGAATTTAAACAATGCGACAGGCTCTTTTATGAAAGGCTTGGCGTTAAATTAAGGTAAGAAAATGACTGAACCACGTGATGAAAATAAATTGATCGCTGAACGTCGTGCAAAATTGGATGCACTGCGTGAGGGTTGTGCTGCTAACGGCCATAAGAACGATTTTGACCGAAAACACGTGGCCGCTAAACTACAAGCTGAGTTTGGCGAACTGGATAAAGAAACCTTAGAAGAGCAAGACAACCAAGTGGCGGTTGCCGGTCGTATCATGTTTCAACGTGGCCCGTTTGCTCAAATCCAAGACACGTCTGGCACCATTCAAGTGTATGTGGATAAAGCGGTACAAAAAGAAATTAACTACAAAAGCGTATTTGATTTAGGGGATATTATCGGTGCCCGTGGTGCGTTGCATAAGTCCGGTAAAGGCGAACTATACGTCAATGTAACCAAGACAGAAGATCTTGTGATGTTGACGAAATCCCTGCGTCCGCTACCGGATAAGTTCCACGGCCTTGCGGATCAAGAAACCAAATACCGTCAGCGTTATGTGGATCTGATCATGAGTAAAGATACTCGTGATCTATTTAAAGTGCGCTCAAAACTGGTAGCTGGTATTCGTAAATATTTAAGCGATCGTGATTTCATGGAAGTGGAAACCCCGATGCTACAAGTGATCCCTGGTGGTGCCACGGCTAAGCCATTTGAAACGCACCACAATGCGTTGGATTTAGGTATGTACTTGCGTATCGCGCCTGAACTGAACCTTAAGCGTTTAGTGGTTGGTGGTTTTGAGCGTGTATTTGAAATTAACCGCAGCTTCCGTAACGAAGGATTGTCTACGCGCCATAACCCAGAATTCACCATGATTGAATTCTATCAAGCGTATGCCACGTATCATGATCTTATGGATACCACAGAAGACATGCTGCGTACGCTTGCACAAGATGTGATGGGGACAACAGATATTGTAAACACCACAAAGGATGCAGAAGGCAATGTGACGTCTGAAGTGGTTTACGACTTTAAACAACCGTTTACGCGTATCACCATGGCTGATGCGGTAATCAAATATAACCCAGACTTTGATCCTGCAATTATTCAAGATTGTGAAAACAATATTGAGAAGCTAAAAGAATACGCCAAACAAGTGGGCATTAAAGAAGAAGCCAAGCAAAGCGTTTGGGGGCCTGGTAAGTGGTTATGTGAAATCTTTGAAGAAACCGCTGAGCACAAGCTTGACCAGCCAACTTTCATTACCGCTTACCCTTGGGAAGTGTCACCACTTGCCCGTCGCAGCGATGACAACCCATTCTTCACGGATCGCTTTGAGTTCTTTGTGGGTGGCCGTGAATTAGCCAATGGTTTCTCTGAACTTAACGATGCGCAAGACCAAGCAGAGCGTTTTCAGCGTCAAGTTGACGAAAAAGACGCTGGTGACGATGAAGCCATGCATTACGATGCGGACTACATTCAAGCACTTGAATACGGTATGCCACCAACCGCCGGTGAAGGCATCGGTATCGACCGTTTGATGATGTTGTTTACTGACAGCCCAACTATCAAAGACGTGATCTTGTTCCCGCATATGCGTCCTTTAAAATAGGACTCTAGCTGGTTAAAACAAAAGCCCGTGTTGTGTAGCTAGTATCACTTAGCCACATAATACGGGCTTTTTGTTATCAGCGATTGCCAGGGAAGCCTTACATGTTTTGTGAAGGTCAGGGAGATTTGAACAGTATGATCACTCGCTTCTGGCTCTCGCTGTGGATATACTGCTCAGCAGTTTAAATATGATTTGATATAGGTTGAATATGACTGTAACAGCCACAGATATTTTAAAACAAAGTTTTACCTTTTATGGGCGTATATTTAACAAGGCGTTTTGGTTGAGCGTCGCGTCCAGCTTATCGCCTTTACTTAT
>JBNMQC010000174.1:0-5324 GCA_051277445.1 Bermanella sp.
CTTAGATGTTTCGGTACAGTCACAGATCATTAATTTGCTTAATGACCTGCAGCAAAAAATGAATCTAGCCATTCTGTTTATTGCCCATGACTTGGCCGTCGTTAAACACATCTCTGATCGCATTAGTGTCATGTATTTAGGCTCGATCGTTGAATCAGCAAGTAGTGATGCCTTATTTAAAGCACCCCGACATCCGTATACACAACTTCTGCTTGAAGCCATACCCAATCCTGATCCAACAGCAAAACGCAGTGAACGCAGAATCGCAGGTGAGCTACCATCGCCTATCAATCCACCTAAAGGCTGCCGATTTAGCACTCGCTGCCCTATTGCAACTTCCGAGTGCCACAATACGCGACCACCACTAATTGTTACGGATGGTCAAGACCACCAGGTGGCTTGCCACTATCATCAGCAATCTTTTGAGACTTGGGAATCACCATGGGACTATTAAGTGGTAAAACGGCGTTAATTGTTGGTATCGCCAGTAAAAAATCCATCGCATACGGCATTGCCAAGTGCTTTCATGAGCAAGGTGCTCAACTGGCTTTTACCTATCAGAATGAAAAACTCAAAAGCCGCGTAGAAGGCTTTGCTGAAGAATTTGGAAGCAACCTTGTCTTCCCTTGTGATGTAGCTAATGATAGTGAGATAGACAACCTTAAAACATCAGTAGCCGACTTCTGGCCTAAACTTGATGTTCTTGTGCATTCAGTTGGCTTTGCCCCTGGTCACGAACTGGAGGGTGACATGGTCGACGTATCCACTCGTGAAGGCTTTAAAATTGCCCACGACATCAGCAGCTATAGCCTCGTTGCATTAACCGCTGCTTTCAAAGACATGCTCAGCACCAGCGCATCTGTCATCACTCTAACCTACCACGGTTCAACTCAAACACTGCCCAACTACAATGTCATGGGCATGGCTAAAGCGAGCCTAGAGGCTGGCGTACGCTATTTAGCAAGTAACCTTGGACCAAAAGGCATTAGGGTTAATGCGATCAGCGCAGGCCCAATTCGCACACTAGCGGCCTCTGGCATTAAAAGCTTTCGTAAGATGTTAAAAGATAATGAGCAACGTTCACCTCTTAGACGAAATGTCACAATAGAAGAAGTGGGTAATACTGCCATGTTTCTGGCATCCGACCTTGCAAGCGGCATCACAGGTGAAATTATGTATGTGGATGCAGGGTTTAATACCTGTGCCATATCAACCACACAAATGCTTGAACAAGAGTAAAAGTGCAAGCAACCCACAAGCAATAAAAAAGGGCCATAGGCCCTTTTTTATTGTGCGGTCATTTTATGAATTAGCCTTTATCGATATCAGCGTTATCCAGCTGGTATTGGTAGTACGCTTTAAATTCATTGTATGACTTAGCTCGGCTTACTTTTTGAATTTCGTCATCCGTCTCAGTAGCGGCCACATTACGATCAATCGCATCTAGGCGTAATAAGGCTTTATTTCCACCGCTGATATCAACAAGCTGATAAGAGGCTACACCTTCATCATTAAGCGCCATTGAAAAGGCCGCATTGACCAGCGCATTGTCTACACCTGTAAAGCTACGGGTCTTACCAGACTGGCTAGTCCAGCTACCAGAGAAGTTACCCTCTTTAGCATTAGCTAATGCTTCAGCCGCCTGCTCAGAAAGTTGCTCGGTCGCTTTACGTGCCACTAGTTGAGCTTTAATTTGTTCACTCACTTCAACTAAAGGCTTGGCTTTAGATTCAATAAACTCATTCAAATGAACAACAACAGCGTGGCCGTCATTCAACTCTATCACCTCACTATTCGCACCATCATTTAAAACAACGTCAGAGAAAGACGCCATAACTACTTGACGATTTTGAGCAACGCCCGTGCCTCCCATTTCAGAGAAAGGGCCTTCCGTTTTAACAGCCAAATTCAATGCTTTAGCAGGAACATCAATGTTTGTAGAAGAGAACGCCTCATCCTTTAATGTTTCAAGCGCTTCAAGGTATTCAACTTGTACTGCCTCTTGACGCAAAGCTGTTTCAATTGAGTCTTTTAATTCAGACAAAGAAGCAAGCTCAGGCTTGCGTACATCTAAAAGCTTAATCAAGTGAAGACCGTCACGAGTTTCTACGACATCAGAAACTTGTCCTTTTTCAAGAGAGGCCAATGCCTGAGCAAATGCATCTTCGTAGATTTCATCGCTAGCAAAACCTAGGTCGCCACCGGCATATTTAGATGTATCATCTTCAGAGTATTCTTTAGCCAACGCTTCGAACGACTCACCAGAGGCAATTTTGCCACTGATTTCAGACATCGACTTGCGTGCTGCATCATCATTTGACAACAAAAGAATATGGGCTGCACGGTATTCTTTCTTACTATCGGCTTGCGCTTGCATCTCGCTGTAACGATCTGCAATCTCATCTTCGGTAATATTGATAGAGCTAGCTAGATCATCACGCTTTAGCTCAATGTAATTAATACTCACTTTATCTTGAGTCATAAATAAAGCAGTGTTTTCTTCATAAAAAGCAGAAATTTCATCATCAGAAACGATTACGTTCTTTTTAACGTCATCCAACGAGAACTCAACAAATGAGAAATCTCGCGTTTGCGCTTCTAACTTCGCAGCCAACTTGGCTTCGTATGGCGTAGCAAAGCTTGTCCCCTGCCATGCACTTTGTGCTTGCTGAGTGGACAATGATGTACGAAGCAACTCTCGGTAAGTAAAGCGAGTGAAGCCGGCACTTCTTAAAACAAGGTCATAGCGGTCACGATCAAACTGACCATTAACCTGAAATTCTGGGGATTGTAAGATGAGCTTATCAATTGCAGCATCAGAAAAATAAACACCTGATTTTGTTGCTGCCTGCTTCAATAGCGTTTCATTAATGAGACTCTCAACCGCTGACTCACGAAGCATTTCATCTTTAATCATGGATGGGTCGAAATTTTCACCGAACTGCGCTTGCAGACGACGCTTTTGCATTTCTACCATTTGTTGCACTTGAAATTCGCTGATCTCTTCGCCATTCACTTCGGCTGGCGCATTTTCACCACCGCCAAGAGCAACAATACTCTCGATACCAAACAACGCGAACGTCAAAATTATCAAACCTACTATAATTTTAGCAGTAACACCCTTGGAACCATCACGAATAGCCTGCAGCATGGAAACAATCAACCTTTCTTAGAATTCTTCTTACTAGATAACAAAAAAGCGCACCAAGGAGATGCGCCTTTTTCATATTCAACCATCAACAGTCGGAACTGTTATTGAATAATTTTTAGTTTACTGCATCTTTCAATGCTTTACCTGGCTTAAAGCCTGGCACTTTAGCAGCCGCAATTTGAATTGGCTGGCCAGTTTGTGGGTTGCGACCAGTACGAGCAGCACGCTCTTTAACCGCAAAAGTACCAAAACCAACTAGAACAACTTGATCGCCTTCTTTTAATGCATTTGTGATGGCATCAACAGTTGCATCCAAAGCGCGGCCTGCGGCTGCTTTTGGAATGTCTGCAGAAGCTGCAATTGCATCAATTAATTCAGATTTATTCACACGGATCCCCTTTACCAAGATTGGTTATTATAGATGTAAACTTGTATCGCTAAGCGCTGTAGCATAGACCTAATAGAACGCTGAAAGGTATACCAGCGCTAAGCCGAGTGTCAACTGCTTAGTTCGTTTTATATTAATGAGTACTTAATCGACCTTGTTGATTTTGCTGGGTTGCCGCTTCCTTTTCAATAACTGAAGCAACATTTTTTTCAAGATTACCCGTCAAAGCCACATCAAGGACTTCGTCAACCCATTTAACAGGAATAATTTCAAGCTCCTGCTTGATATTATCCGGTATTTCTTTTAGGTCACGTTCATTTTCTTCTGGAATCAAGACAGTTTTAATACCACCTCGATGCGCAGCCAATAGTTTTTCTTTCAATCCACCAATGGCCAGAACCTTGCCGCGCAGTGTTACTTCACCTGTCATGGCTACATCTGAACGCACCTGGGTATTGGTAATTACCGACATCAATGCCGTCACCATGCCCACGCCAGCACTTGGACCATCTTTAGGTGTCGCACCCTCGGGCACATGAATATGTAGGTCATGGGTCTCAAAGAAGTCATGAGGCAAGCCTAAGCCCTCAGAACGGCTTTTCACAACGGTTAAAGCAGCTTGTATGGATTCCTGCATAACATCGCCCAGGGAGCCTGTTTTAACGACACGGCCTTTGCCCATGGATATGGCGGATTCAATGGTTAAAATTTCACCGCCCACCGATGTCCAAGCAAGACCGGTTACCTGACCCACTTGATGCTCTTCCTCAGCTAAGCCATAGCGGAATTTTTGCACACCAAGATAATGTTCAATCTGCTCAGGAAGAATCTCACTATTGAGCGCCTCCCCTTTTGCCATGACATTCTCTTTCACTACCTTGCGACATATTTTAGCCATCTGACGCTCAAGGCCACGCACACCCGCCTCTTTGGTATAATGACGGACCACATGGCGCAAACTTTCTTGTGGTAGAGTTAATTCAGATGCCTTCACGCCATTACTTTTCATTTGTTTAGGTAGTAAGTAGCGCTCACAAATGCTGACCTTCTCATCTTCGGTATAACCCGGGATACGTATAATTTCCATTCGATCCAGTAAAGGCGCAGGGATATTCATACTGTTGGCAGTACACACAAACATTACTTCAGAAAGATCAAAGTCCACCTCTAAGTAGTGATCGCTAAAGGTACTGTTTTGCTCTGGGTCTAGCACTTCAAGTAAAGCACTGGCTGGATCACCACGGTGATCCATGCCCATTTTATCTATTTCATCTAACAAAAAGAGTGGGTTTTTCACGCCTACTTTGTTGATTTTTTGAATTAGCTTGCCGGGCATTGAGCCAATATAAGTACGGCGATGACCACGAATCTCAGCCTCATCACGCACACCACCTAACGCCATACGTACATACTTACGATTTGTAGCTTTAGCAATAGATCGACCCAAAGATGTTTTACCCACACCTGGAGGCCCAACCAGACAAAGGATATTACCGGTGGATTTTTTAACCCGTTTTTGCACGGCAAGGTATTCAAGAATGCGTTCTTTAACTTCATCCAGACCAAAATGATCTTCGTTAAGAATATCGTCGGCCAAATCAATATTATTACGGGTTTTACTCTTGCTCTTCCAAGGAACACCCAGCATCCAATCAAGATAACCACGAACAACTGATGCCTCCGCTGACATTGGCGACATCATTTTTAATTTATTTAGTTCGGCATCCGCTTTTTCTTTTGCCTCTTTAGGCATTCCGGATTCATTGATTTTATTCTGTAAATCTT
>JBNMQC010000175.1:0-5276 GCA_051277445.1 Bermanella sp.
GTCGCTGGCACACCATACATATTTTAGAAGGCAGGTGCTGTTTTTTCATATTAAATGGGCCAATCTGCTGCATCTACGGCATCAAGCACTGTGGTGCTGCCCTCGCCATTCCATGTGTTTATAAACTCACCTTTCGGGTCATAAATTTGAGTTTGTTTGTCTAGATTAAAAAACCGCCCGCCTCTTGGGTCCGCGCCCACACCTGCGATGTATTGCCAATTCCCCCAGTTTGATGCTACATCATAATCGATCAATTGCTGTTGAAAGTACGCGGCACCAAAACGCCAATCCAGTGCTAATTCGTTCACTAAACAACTGGCCACAATTTGGCGACCACGATTGGACATATAGCCTGTTGCATTAAGCTGATGCATGCAGGCATTCACCAGTGGAAAAGGTGTTTCGCCTTTGCACCATTTAGCGAATCGCTGTGGATAAAAACTGGTGAGTGGTTTGTCTGTTGCCCCTCCTTGAAATAAAAAGCATTGCTTTGGATTTTGAAACACTAACCATTGAAAGTATTCACGCCATAACAGCTCAAAGCCAATCCAATAGGTGGATTCGTTAGCGCCGTTATCGTTTTCATATTGCTTTAGACGGTGCCAAATTTGTCTTGGTGAAAGATTACCCAAAGCAAGATAAGGGCTGAACTTGGTCGAGCTTGACCAGTCGTCTAATGCGTTTCGAGTTTGTTTGTAGGTATCCGGTAAACCCGTATTAAAATACCCATGAAGATGATCTTGCGCCGCTTGCTCGCCACCAATGAAGCCATTTTCTGTTCTCACAGCACTTAACTCATGATCGTGCTGAATCAGTTGTGCCGAATAATGGTTAAGTTGCGAGACAAACCGCTTATGGGGCCGATTGAACATATCCCCTTCAAACGGCGCTGGCCAAGGTTGAGGCAAGGTTTGGGCAATTGGGGCGATGGGGGTGTCTTGTTTCTCCACGTAAGAGCGAAAACGAGAAAATGACCCCAGCGGCGCATGTTCAATATCGGCTCGATCAAACAAGGTAGTATTCCAAACAGACCGCACGACAAGGTTTACACAAGCACGGCGCACATTTGCTAAAGCTTGCTGCTCGAACCAGCCCACTTGGTGGGCCACACCTAACTCATGGACCTGATGCTGCTGGACAAACTGTTGGATTTGCTCCCCTGGCTCCCCTTCTAATAGCGTTAAGGTATGACCACGACGATGCAGTTGCCGGCTTAAGTCAATCAAAGACTCACTTAAAAACCGCCAGCGATGATGGCCGATGGCTTTTTGCTGGTAGTTTCTGTGTTCAAAATCCTTTGGATTCAACACATACACAAAGGCAACCGCCTGAGAGCCGGCCAAAAGTGCTTGAAGCCCTGGGTTGTCGGATACTCGAAGATCCTGTGTAAACCAATATACCGCTCGTGTCATTATCGCCTACTCTTAAACCCTTGGTCATTAACCTTTGGCCGCTTGCATGCCAACCACTTACATACGAGCACACAACAGAACATCCTACTAATTACGGTATGTGGCTAAAATTGGTTCATTAATGTGAATAATGGATCTAAAACTCACCTCCAAGCGTAAAACCTGTAAATCTCACTTTAAGGGCTAAAACATGCTGTCATTATTTAAGAAAGATCCGGTTAAAAAGCTAAAAAAGGCCTACATGGCAAAATTAGAGCAAGCCATGCACGCACAAAGAAATGGGGATATTAAAACCTACTCACAGTTAAGTACTGAGGCTGAAGCGATTAACGCTGAGATCACCAAGCTTGAAGAGCAATCTTAGGTTAGGGTTAAAAACCTTTTTTAAATACGAAGCGTACAAGGTCGCTTTCATTTTGCACTTCAAAATAAAGTTTGGCGTTTTCTATATTCATAAGGGTGAACCATTGCTGGTTATCCATAAGAATTTTTAGGTTGCCATTTTTATCCAATTTGACCGTTTCCGTGCCTAGTTCCTTGGGGATGCGCATGTTTTTAATGGAGGGGCTACGAAAGCGTAATGTGATGGAGTCACCCTCTTCAGGGCTGAAGTCTTTTACCGTATCCGGTGAATCTAACTGCCAAGCATCCACCACAAACTGATCAGCCCCTGGGCCACCGTAGAGTGTGTCTTTACCCTCACTAGCATAAAGGGTGTCGTTCCCTTCACCACCGTAGATTGCATCATCAAACGAGGTGCCAATCAGCTCATCATGATTGCCCGTGCCGTAAATACTATGAGTATCATCGCTGGCACACACGAGTACAGAAAATAGAAAACCAAAGGCCATCCAACCATATTGAACCCAATTATTTGTAAAATAATGAGATTTGATAATCATAACCATTCCATAATACGCATGACTCTTCTTGCTAGGAAACAAGAGCTAGAGTCCCCTAAAGTCTAACACACAAGTACAGTGCACCAAGGTAGCCATCAGCAACCAAAATCGAACCACGTCAGTGCAAGCTTAATTATCTGATAATAACGCTCCATTTAGGCTTGTGCATAATGCACAACACCGATAAAACATTACCGGCTTAAGACGCCTCAAAATGGTCCGTGGCATAATAGTTGCCAATCCCTTCGTGTTCATTAAAAACAAAAAGGGATCATTATGACGACTAAAACAAGCGCAAAAGAGCAGGACTTCCCCCTCACGCCTGTGCCCATGGATCAACGCAAAAGCGTATGGTCAATGGGGCTGGTGCTACTGGGCTTTACTTTTTTTACAGCCACAATGTGGGCGGGTGGTAGCATTGGTGTCGCTTTCGATTTTTCAACCATGCTCATGGTGTTATTAATTGGTAATCTTTTACTTGGCACATATGCCGCCATACTCGGTTACATCGCCGCAAAGTCAGGCTTAAATACAGCACTTATGAGCCGATTTACATTTGGTGAAGTGGGCAGCAAGCTTTCAGATTTCATTCTCGGTTTTACTCAAATTGGTTGGTACGCTTGGGGAACCGCAACCATGTCAATTTTGCTAATTAAATTAACCGGTCTTCCCGAAAGTCTTACTCAACCACTCATGATCTTATTTGGTTTTGGTTTTTGCATCACCGCTTTTATTGGCTATCGTGGACTTGAAATACTGTCTCGTTTTGCGGTTCCAGCCATGATCATCTTAGTGGGTGTCAGTATGGCCATCGCCACATCCGACGCAGGTGGATTAAGTGGTTTAATGGCGATTAGCCCAAGCGGCGACATGACAATAGCCGCAGCAATTACCTTAGTATTTGGCACCTTTGTTAGCGGTGGCACACAAGCCACCAACTGGACCCGTTTCGCTAAGTCAGGCAAAACCGCTGTGATCGCCACATTGCTGGCCTTCTTTTTGGGCAATGGATTAATGACGTTAATTGGTGCCTTTGGTGCATTGGTTTACCAGCAAGCGGATATCGTCGACATCATGGTGGCTCAAGGCCTTGCCACTTTAGGCATCTTGATGCTGTTTCTTAATCTTTGGACGACTCAAGACAATACGGTTTACAACTTTGCCGTTGCCGGATGTAACCTCGTTCGTTCCCGCCGTCGTAAAACAGTCACCGTAGTGGGTGCTGCCATCGGTACCGTACTTGCGGTACTGGGCATGTATGAATGGTTAATTCCGTTTCTTATCTTACTGGGCACATTTATCCCACCCATAGGCGGTGTCATTATGGCCAGTTACTTTGTTAGCTATAAGCGCCAATACCCTTCACTTGAAAACACCACCCTTCCGGCTTTTAATTTTCCAGGACTAACTGCTTATGCTGTGGGTTCACTTGCGGCATATAGCTCACCATGGATTGCACCGATTGTCGGGGTGTTGGTGGCTGCATTGGCATTCAGTGTTTTGATCCTGGTGGGTCAGGCGGTACGTGAACGCCGACTGCAAACCTTTGGTGCCGCTTAAATGGCGTTATATTGTCGCGATCTTTCAAGCCTAAAAGGGCTTGAAAGTATCCACTTACGGGGTGGTTCAAATGGCGCCAGTAATGAAATTCGCTGGCCATATGTGGCGGAAAACCGCTCATTTGAACCTTGGATAAAAGGAGGCGAGTTGGTTTTTGTCACGGGCATAAGTCGCCACCGTACTCCTGAAAATTTAGCTCAAGCGCTTTATGAAGGTAAAGCCTGCAATATTGCAGGCTTGGTTGTGCTAACAGGGGATGCGTTTATAAGCCGCTTACCTCAATCTCTGTGTAAGTTGGCTGACGAACTGAATCTGCCCTTATTTGAACAGCCCTATTCATTGCCCATGGTAACCGTTACCGAAACCATCAGTCGTGCCATCATAAAAGCGGAACAAATGGGGAGCCTGATGTTAGCTCAAGAACTCGACTCCCAAAGCGTCGAGCTATTGTCGTCCTGGGTTAGAAACATGGGAAACCAAAAGGCCATGGCGCAGGATTTAAATTGCCACCGGAATACGATTCGAAATCGTTTGAAGCAAATAACCCATGTAAAGGACTGCGCAGAAGCACAGATGGATTATTTTAAACAACTTCTGTTAACCCATCTGTTATCCAAGTCCTAACCAAAGGCTAAAACACATTTTAGGAATTAATATGTCTCACCACCTAGACGCTATTGTCAACGCGCGTTTACAGGGCAAAGAAGGCCTGTTTAGTTTGGAAATGGCTAATGGCCGTTTTACCCAAATACGTCCTCAATTAAACCCTGTTATCCCGACAGAAAAACAATTAGACGCATCCGCCAATCTTGTATGCTCCCCTTTTGTTGAGCCACACATTCACCTAGATGCAGCGTTGACCGCAGGGGAGCCACGCTGGAACAAAAGCGGTACGTTATTTGAGGGCATTGAATGTTGGTCAGAACGTAAAAAGAACTTAAATCAACAGGACGTTATTACTCGTGCCAGCCAAACTCTTGAAATGTTTGCAGCTCACGGCATTCAATACGTACGAACACACGTGGATGTCACTGACCCTAAACTCACCGCCCTTAAAGCGATGCTGGAGTTGAAAGAACGTATTGGGCATTTAGTGGATTTACAAATAGTGGCGTTTCCTCAGGAAGGCATTATTTCCTTTCCAAATGGCAAAGCATTAATGGAAGAGTCAATTCGCCTCGGAGCGGATGTCGTTGGCGGTATCCCCCATTTTGAATTTACTCGAGATACAGGTGTGGAATCTGTTCATTGGTTAATGGAATTAGCACACAAACATGACTTAAGCGTGGACGTTCACTGTGATGAAATTGACGACCCTGAATCACGCTTTTTAGAGGTCCTCGCCGCCAAGGCGCTTAAACTGGATTACGGGACGAGAGTATCCGCCAGTCATACGTGTGCG
>JBNMQC010000176.1:0-5259 GCA_051277445.1 Bermanella sp.
AGTAGGTTTCAACATCCTTACTACCTGAAACCTTGGAAGAAAAAAGCTTATCGAAATTCGCAAAGTTTTGTGCTTCAGTTAAGTTCTCGTTGTACACACCGTCAACTGATTTAATATCATCTAAATACGCCTGATAAAAATTTCGACGATATTCCTTAGATAACATAGCTGAGCGGGCGTCAGCAAAAGCTTCTTCGACCGTCTTTGAGTAAATTACCTGCAACTGCGATTTACCATCCCCGCCAGCTGCATCTAATGAGAATTGAGGGGCATTTAATTCAACGACACTATTTGCAGAAGCAGGCTTAATGACCAATTGTGTTTGATATATTTCAGTGGCTTTAAACAAATATAAAGCCGCCAACAACACACAAGTAAAAAAACCGATAAATACCCAGACTTTCTCCTCGACAATGTCATCCAAGAGGTCAAACAAGTCAATTTCATCATCTCTTACCGAGTCAAGATCCGATGATTCAAGCCTTCCATTTTGCTCCAAACTCATTCTTATTCGCCCTCTTGAGAATTTGTGTCCACATCTGTATCAGTATCAACAGAGGCATCAGATACAGCCTCAACATCCACCAATAAATTTGGATCCAAATCATCATCCGCATCTAGAATCGGCGCAACACCGACCAAGCGCTCACCTTCTTGCACCTTGATAAGAGTAACACCTTGGGTATTACGCCCTAACTTAGATACCTCACTAACACGAGTACGAACCAAGGTGCCCTGATCGCTTATGAGCATAATTTCATGGCCATCATGAACCTGAACAGCGCCAACCAATTTACCGTTACGATCATTTACAACCATGCCGATAACACCCTGCGTACCACGACCCTTAGTTGGGAATTCGGTAATATCAGTGCGCTTACCATACCCTTTTTCACTGGCCGTCAGCAGAGTACCACCCTCTTCAGGAATAATAAGCGATACAACCGCCTGGCCTTCCGCTAATTTAATACCTCGAACACCACGAGCCGTACGACCCATTTTACGAACGTTTTCTTCCGCAAAACGAACCGCTTTACCACCATCACTCATTAATAGAATATCTTTCGTTCCATCGGTAATGGCCGCTCCCATCAAGGTATCATCTTCATCTAACTCTAACGCGATCAGGCCGCTTGAACGCTGACGAGCAAAGGCTGTTAGATCTGTTTTCTTAACGGTGCCTTTCTCTGTTGCCATGAAAATATAGTGGCCTTCCGTGTATTCACGAATTGGTAAAATCGTTGTAATTCGCTCATCGGCATCCAATGGCAATAGATTCACCACTGGGCGACCACGACTTTGACGAGACGCAACCGGAATATCATAAACCTTCAACCAGTAAACCTTACCGCGGTTACTGAAGCACAGAATCGTGTCATGAGTACTCGCAATGAGCAGATGTTCAATAAAGTCTTCATCTTTAATGGCAGAAGCAGACTTACCGCGGCCACCACGTTTTTGAGCCTGATAATCCGTGATAGGCTGGATTTTCGCATAGCCCCCATGAGACAAGGTTACCACCATGTCTTCTTCTGCAATTAAGTCTTCTAAGGTCAAGTGACGGCGAGTAGCAACAATTTCGGTACGACGCTCGTCACCGTATTCACTGCGAACATTTTCTAGTTCTTCGCGAATCACACCCATCAAACGCTCTTGGCTTGCAAGAATTTCAAGGTATTCCGCAATCTCAGCTACTTTAACCTTATATTCATCAATCAGCTTCTCGTGCTCTAAACCGGTTAGCTTCTGTAGACGCATATCCAGAATTGCCTGGGCTTGCACCGGCGACATATAGTACTGACCATCACGGAAACCATATTGCGGCTCAAGGTGATCAGGGCGACACGCATCAGAGCCGGCACGCTCTAGCATTTCAAGCACATCACCTGGCTGCCAAGGCGTAGTTACTAACTTCTCCTTTGCTTCTGCAGCGCCAGGAGACGATTTAATGGCAGCAATAACAGGATCAATATTAGACAGTGCAACGGTAAGACCTTCAAGGATATGACCTCGCTCACGCGCTTTTCGTAGTTCAAAGATCGTACGACGGGTAACCACTTCGCGGCGGTGACGAACGAACGCCTCAAGCATATCTTTAAGGTTTAAAATTTTCGGCTGACCATCAACCAAAGCCACTGTATTAATACCGAATACCGTTTGTAACTGGGTTTGGGCAAACAAGTTATTCAGGACAACCTCAGGCACTTCATTACGACGAAGCTCAACCACAATACGCATTCCGTCTTTATCAGACTCATCACGTAGCTCAGTAATGCCTTCTAATTTTTTCTCTTTAACCAGCTCTGCGATCTTTTCGATTAAGCGCGCTTTGTTTACCTGATAGGGAATCTAAGTAAAGATGATGGATTCTTTACCGTTTTTGTCATCCATTTCGAAGTGATGACGAGCACGCATTTGCACACGACCACGGCCTGTACGATACGCTTCAACAATCCCATCACGGCCATTGATCAAACCCGCTGTAGGGAAATCAGGGCCAGAAATGTACTGCATTAATTCGTCAATGGTTAAATCCGGATTTTCAATAAGTGCAAGACAGCCATTAAGCACCTCGGTCAAGTTGTGAGGTGGAATATTGGTTGCCATACCGACAGCAATACCGCTTGAGCCATTTACCAATAAAGCGGGCACTCGAGTTGGCAACACCTCTGGAATCTGCTCTGTACCGTCATAGTTATCAACGAAATCGACGGTTTCTTTGTCAATATCAGCCAGCATTTCATGGGCAAGCTTATCCATACGCACTTCGGTATAACGCATCGCAGCGGCGCTATCCCCATCCACAGAACCGAAGTTACCTTGACCATCTACCAGCATATAGCGCATGGCGAAAGGCTGAGCCATACGAACAATCGTGTCATACACAGCACTGTCACCATGTGGGTGGTACTTACCGATCACGTCACCCACGACACGGGCGGATTTTTTATAAGCTTTGTTCCAGTCATTACCCAGCACGTTCATGGCGTGTAACACACGGCGGTGAACGGGCTTTAAACCATCGCGAACATCAGGCAAAGCTCGACCTACGATTACGCTCATGGCGTAATCCATATAGGACTGTTTTAGCTCGTCTTCAATATTAACGGGCAGGATCTGTTTGCTTAAATCACCCATGCAGGCATCCTTTATTCTTCCGCCAATTTATTCGGCGTTATTGTTATATAACAAGAGCCACTCAATAATGAGTCGAATCACTCTCTTATTCGGCGCTCTTGTAGGCCCCAATAAAGCGAGTCACTTTACCATAAATGAAAGTATTACCACTAATCAAAAGGGCCAAAAACCCGCCTTTTCAGTTATACTGGCAACACTTTTCATGATTACGTTCATTTTTTAATCAAAGGGATTGCACATGTCGACAAGCACGCTAAGCCTGATCACGCCTAAGTGGATTCTAACACTTGAAAATGAAGGGCTACTGGTCGACCATAGCCTGGTAATCGAACATAATTTAATCAAAGATATTCTTCCCACCTCTTTGGCACATTCCACCTATCCAAGCGCACAAGAAAGCGTATTAGAAAACCAATTACTCATGCCCGGCTTCATTAATTGCCATGGTCACGCAGCCATGAATTTATTCAAAGGCTTGGCAGACGACCTTCCTCTTATGACTTGGTTAGAAGAACACATCTGGCCCGCAGAAGGTCAATGGGTCAGTCCAGAATTTGTAGCCGATGGCACAAAACTGGCCATCGCTGAAATGCTGGCTAGTGGCACAACCTGTTTTTCGGATATGTACTTCTTTCCTGAAGTCGCTGCAGAAGTAGCCGCCGAACAAGGTATGCGCGGCGTATTTTATGGGCCCGTCATGGATTTCCCAACCCCTTACGGCAGCGGACCCGATGAGTACATTGAAAAAATCATTCACGCTCATGACACATTTAAACATCACCCCTTGGTAGACATCGGTTTTGGCCCGCATGCCCCATACACCGTAAGTGACGAGCCGATACAAAAAGTACGCAGCTTGGCCAGCCAACTCGACATGCCCATTCAAATTCACTTGCATGAAACCGAATTCGAAGTATTAGATGCCTTAGAAAAAACGAATAAGCGCCCAAGCGAGCGCTTACGCGACCTAGGTTTCTGGGGGCCAGATGTTCAAGCGGTTCATGTCACACAAGCCAACGCAGTGGATCAAGATATTTTCAAAGAGCATAATGTGCACATTATTCACTGCCCAGAGTCGAACTTAAAATTAGCCAGCGGCTTCTGCCCCATTCATGAGATGCAAAACCAAAACATCAATATCGCATTAGGGACGGACGGTTCAGCCAGTAACAATAATTTAGACATGCAAAGTGAAATGCATACCGCCGCACTGCTAGCAAAAGGTGTCGCCAACAATGCCAGCGCTCTGCCTGCAATTGAGGCTATTAAGATGGCCACGATCAATGGCGCAATCGCCATGGGCAAAGAGCAAGAAATAGGCTCTCTAAAAATCGGCAAGCAAGCCGACATTATCAGCTTTGACTTTAATAACATCGCTTGCGCACCGGTTTACGACCCTGTGTCCCATCTAGTCTATAGCGCATCAGCTTCGCAGGTTGATCACGTATGGGTTGCAGGAAAACTGCAAGTTAAAAACAAACAACTATGCCACCTCAATACTCACCAACTAATAGAGATGGCACAACGCTGGGCCGATAAAATTCGCCCAACAAACCAATAATAGAGATTACTATTTTTAAATTTGGAAAAAACAATGAGCAACGTAGATCAAGCAGAAGTCGCAAAATTCGAAGCATTGGCCAGTCGCTGGTGGGATAAAGAAAGTGAGTTCAAACCTTTGCACGACATCAACCCATTACGCACCAATTTTATTGATGGTCATGCACAATTGGCAGGTAAAAAAGTGCTGGACGTAGGTTGCGGCGGCGGCATTTTAAGCGAAGCCATGGCCCAGCGAGGAGCCACCGTAACAGGCATCGACATGGGCGAAGCGCCGTTAAAAATTGCCAAGCTACATGCCTTAGAAAGCGGTTTAAATATTGAATACCAAAAAATTCCAGTAGAAGAATTAGCCGAGCAACAAGCTGAATCGTTTGATGTGGTAACCTGCCTTGAAATGCTAGAGCATGTACCCGACCCTTCTTCCATCATTCGCGCCTGCTACAAATTATGCAAACCCGGTGGACAAGTCTTTTTCTCTACCTTAAATCGTAACCCTAAAAGCTTTTTGTTAGCTGTTGTATGCGCTGAATACATACTAAACATGCTTCCTAAGGGCAC
>JBNMQC010000177.1:0-5201 GCA_051277445.1 Bermanella sp.
AAGCCTCGGCTGTATAGCGAGGCTTTATTAGACGCATTACAACTCAGCGATCGAATAAATACCCTGGTGTGCCCTGATGATGTCACCCACACAAAGCCAGACCCAGAGCCTTTACTCAAAGCTTGCAGCCATATCAAACTTCCACCGCAGCAATGCCTTTATGTTGGGGATCATGCTCGTGACATCGAAGCCGGCAAACGTGCCAATATGGCTACCATCGCGGCTGCTTATGGCTATGTTCACAGCGAAGACGAAGCCCAAAGCTGGCAAGCAGATTGGTGCGTGGCCTCTTCTGACGAATTAAATCACCTACTGCAAACGCTTCTTCGCCCCCAAAGCGGCAATCCATTACCGCAAGCGGCTAAGCATTAAAAACTTCCGGAACTCATATGAACACCAAACCTCTTCAAAACAAAGTTATTCTCGTCACTGGCGCCAGCTATGGCATTGGTGAGGCGGCCGCATATGGCTTTGCAAAGGCGGGCGCCACCGTCATTCTTCTTGCCCGTACCGAAGACAAACTCAATGCCATTTACGACGACTTCTTAGCCCAAGGCCTACCTGAGCCTGTAATTGTCGCGTTTAACCTAGAAACCGCACCAGAAGAAGCGTATTTTCAGCTACGAGACATGATCGACAAAGAATTTGGGCATCTAGATGGCTTGCTTTTAAATGCCGCTATGCTGGGCCAGCGCACCCCCATTGCTAACTATAACTGGCAAACATGGAGCAAGGTCATGGACCTCAACGTCAATAGCCAGTTTTTAATGTCTCGCACCTTATTACCGCTACTGGAGAGCAGCGGCAAACATGCGTCTATTATCTTCACCTCCTCTAGTGTTGGGCGAGAAAGTAAGGCGTTTTGGGGCGCGTATGCGGTTTCTAAATTCGCCATTGAAGGCTTGATGCAAACTATGGCAGCAGAGCTTGAAAACACCAGCCAAGTACGCGTGAATAGCTATAACCCCGGCGGCACACGCACAGGCATGCGTGCAGCAGCTTATCCGGCCGAAAACCCTGAGCACGTTAAAGCCCCAAATGCCATTATCGATGAATACATTCATTTAATGAGCGAAGCCGGCCACGACACCCATGGCCAAGCCCTAACGTTCGAAGCCTAAAGCAAAATATTGACGACTAGCTTGATAACACATCAGGCTAGTCAAATAACGTCAACTTTACGTAATCTTAAATGAAAACTAAGTTCAATAAACTGACGCTTTCCCAGGTAACCTCTGAATTTACCTGCCTTTTTTCTGCCAGTTTTTTATCGAAACCATCAAAATAACTGTAAACCATTGATTTAAAAGGCATTTATACACGCACGCTCAATTGGCACAATAATCGCTTAATCAAACGCATATTTACACAGTTTGAGGCCCGATTATGGCGACTCAGTTTTCAAATATTACCGATCTACAAGATGACAAGCTGACCCCTTACTCTCAGCTTGCCGCGAAACCACAGATTAAATCTGATGTTTTAATCCGTCTTGCGACGTTTTTACAAACCAGTTTGGAATACCAGAGCTTGCTTGGTATCTTTCAACGTGAAATTGCCAGTACCGTGTTAATCGATGGATTGGTGTTTGAAAACGCAGATCTCAATATTAATTTCACGCTAGGCCAGCTTGGCGTTCATAGCAGTAATTATCAATTAAAAGCTCAAGGAAATTACCTGGGCGACATTACCTTTTATCGCAGCACCCGCTTTCGTGAGCACGAACTAGCGAACCTTGAAGCCCTGATGGGGACATTGGTATACCCACTGCGTAACGCCATGCGTTACCGCCGTGCCCTTGACCAAGCCTTTAAAGATCCGCTCACCGGCGCGGGAAATCGAATTGCGCTGAACGACAATTTAACCCGTGAAATGGAACTCAGTAAGCGCTTAAATTATGACTTAAGCGTACTCATGATCGATCTTGACCACTTTAAACGCATCAATGATGGCTATGGCCATCTAGTGGGTGACGAGGTACTCAAAGCCGTTGTTACACAGATTAAGGATTGCATCCGACAAACCGATATCTGCTTCCGCTACGGTGGCGAAGAGTTCGTGGTACTGCTTAACAATGCCAATATTGCGAATGCTCGACTCATTGCAGAACGCATCCGCATGACCGTATCTGATTTATGCATTGCTACCGACAAGGGCCTCCTTCAAGTCACGCTCAGTACAGGCCTTGCCATGCTTAAAGATGACGATAGTTGTAACGACCTATTAAAGCGTGCAGACAGTGCCCTCTACCAAGCCAAGCAATCCGGCCGAAACAAGGTATGTGTAAGCAAAGAGAGCCATGCAATCACATCACAATAAAAGTTAATGGAGTCCATCACTATTAATGGCTAAAATGCCACCATGAAATTTGATGTCACTCCCATTGCCTTTGTTCAATCTTGCTACAAAGAAAAATTTGCCACGCCTCGCCAACCCGGAATTGTTAGCGCCGCTACTGGTGTTGTTGCACTTGTTCCACCATTTAACGACCCTGATAGTGTTGATGGGCTAGAAAACTGCAGTCACATTTGGCTTCAATTCATATTCCACCAATGCATTGATAAAGGTTGGAAAGCAAAAGTTCGCCCACCAAGATTAGGCGGCAACAAAAAAATGGGCGTTTTCGCCACCCGAGCCACTCACCGCCCCAATGCAATTGGCATGTCTGTGGTGAAATTAGATCGAGTGGAAATTACGAAAGGGGATGTTCTGCTTCATGTCAGCGGTTTAGATCTAATCGAGGGCACACCGGTAATCGATATCAAACCCTACATTCCGTACAGTGATGCCATAAGTGATGCGCACTATCCGTTTGCCCAACAAGCCCCTAAGCACATCCCCGTACATTTCTGCAAAGCAGCAAAAGAATCCTTGGAAAATGAAGTAAAACTTAAAAACTTAATTAGCCAGGTGCTTTCGCAAGACCCAAGGCCAGCCTTCCATAAAATCGATGAAAACCGAGTTTATAGGGCAAAACTGGAAGACCAAAATATCACTTGGGCTTACCAGCTAGTAGATGGTGAATACTCCATTGAAGTAAAGACCGTTGAGCCAACAAAGTAATTATTGACTCAACAAGGCACCGCTAAGCTGCCTGGCTCTGTTGCTTAGACACCGCGCTATTAACGCTCTTGGTTAAATCAGGCTTACCTGCCAGTGCATATTCATGCAAGCCAGGCAGGTGAATGGTTTGCAAATACACTTTCCAGCTGTAGCTATCCGCTTTCGCGTTAAACATTTTTTGCTCAACCACTGAAAAACGGGCCTGTAACTGCTCAAGTTGAATGGAGTCGAAGCGGTATTTAGGCGCGGTATAAAAACCAAAAATAGTCGCTAAACTGGCAGTTGTATTTGCTTTTTCCATTAATCGGCCAGCCGTCTTTGACCCCATTAAACGACCCAAGATGGTTTTTAACCACGTACTCCCCTTGAGTGCTGCCATATATAAGCGGAATGTTTTTGGTGTTACGGTTTTAAATGTATCTTGAGGCTTGCCTGCAAATAATCTAGGTAATTGCTGATATTGTTCAAGCGATGCTTGTTGCACATAGTCGATGAATTGCTTGAGTCGAATGGGGTTTAAACGACCACTGCAGCACTGATAAATACGGTAACGACTGGAACCTTGAAACAGTTGAGCGCTGGACATTAATGCCGCGTTAGCAACAAGATCCACAGGAATCACATCTAAAATGCCGTTATCGTCCCCAGGAAAAATAGACACGCGCCCTTTGGCATAGGCGTAGATAAGCGCATCGGCTACTTTCACCCCTTCAACCCAGCCAGGTAGCGGAGAACTGACCGCACTTTCAATGATAGATGGGCGCAGTATGGTTAAGTTTTGCCCCCCTAAAGCCTGAATCAATAATTGCTCACCCAGCCATTTGGTAAAAGTATAGGTATCATTCCAGCCAAAGTGTTGGCTTTGCTGAATCCCAAGCTGAATCAACTTACTTTGCTGCTTAGAGACATCGCGGGTACCTTGGTATATCCGCTCAATTTTACGATTCAACTGACCAATAACCGGGTCAATGTCATAGGTGCCGTCTTTTCTACGAGATATTAATCCCGAAGATGGAGAAACCACTTCTTCACGCATTACCCCACGATTCAAGCCGTTTACATAACAGGTCGATATTTGTAAAACCTTAGTCGCTTTACTGCCCTGAGCTTTTGCTTGTGCCAGTTTGACAATATTATTGAGACTTAAGGTATTGATTTGAAGGGCTTGATCCATGGCTTCACGGAAGTTGACGCTAGCCGCTGAATTAATAATAAGGTCTAAGACACCACCTAATTTAATGAAATCAACATCGGGCAACCCAAAATTGGGGGCTGTAAGCTCACCGGAAACGACTTCAATCTTAGAAGCAATAAACGCATCAAAGCCTGCACCATGCTTATCACGAAGCACATCAAACAAGCTTGAACCAATCACATCCCTCATACAGCGCTCTTCTGCACTCAGGGCGCCACCGCCTCGAACAAGCAAGTACACGCGTCCTACATCGGGTGTTTCGCGTAATATTTTTTCTAAGATTGCTTTACCCAAGAAACCCGTGGTACCGGTAATTAGCACCTGTTTTTGAGAAAATGACTCAACTACGGAAAGGGAATTAACCTGACTCATTGAAATGCCTGTTATTGTTGTTTTTATTATTTTTTGGCCGAAGCCAATTAGCGTGTATCAATTTGTACTGCACATTATGGCGTGATGCACCCAGACAGTCCACTTGTCTAACAATAATTATTGGTGCTGGCTGAATTTCTGCTTTAAGCCTACCCTTTATAAGTTAGAATAATCATATAAGCATCAAATACTTAAAGGGTTGTCTTTTGCCGCGCAAGATCACAAAAAACAGTCTGGTTAAACGGCTATTTTTTATCTCCCTACCGCTAACATTATTAGCGGGAGTCCTTTATGCGGGTGTGATTATTTATATTGAAAGCCACAGTCTTAAAGAGACCCAGCTCGCGCAAGTTAAAACACAGATGCAGCAGTTAGCTAAAGTGGTGGCTATTCCCACCTGGAATCTTGATCAACAATTCATCAACAACTATCTGACCCAGTACGCTCAAGATCCTCACATTCTGTGCATTGAGCTCATGTCTGACGCTAATTTTACCGAACGCTCCCCTGCTGACTGCCAGCATCCTGAATCAAAAGATATCGAATTATTTAGCGAACCCATTATTTTTGA
>JBNMQC010000178.1:0-5189 GCA_051277445.1 Bermanella sp.
TAGCTGAAGCACACAATCCGTTGTAACGACAACATCATCAACTTTAATCAAACCTTGATCTAACAATCCCCGCCATTGGGTTTCGTTTAAATAAGGAATACACGGCAACAAACAAGCTAGCAAGCGAGAATCGTGTTGCTGCAAGTTAACCGTCATAGTGAAGTGAGCGTCCAAAGGAAAGCCTTGCCGTTAGAAAATCTAATGATAAATCATTATAGTGACCACTTCAGCGCATATCTTAAAAAAGGTGTTTTATGAGCTTAAAATCATTGCTGGCCTTGGCCTGTTTATTCCTCAGCCAAGGCAGCATTATTCTCAGCTACCTCATCGCGCTGCAATTAGATCACCCCAAGGTCGAGAGCTGTAATCCGTTTTTTCAAGGCTGTTTAAATATCACCGATGCGGGCATTTATAGCCCAGAAGGCTATATCTTTCGTGGCGGCATGATTTCGGCCTGTGCATTTTTTATCATGTGGTGGTTTGTCAGCTTCCAACACTTCAAACCATTGAGCGGTGTTTTTCTAAACAAAGTTAGCTGCGCCCTTGGGGTGGTGGGCGCATTGCTGTTAATTATGGCCACCGCTGTATTGATTCCACCAAGAGAGGCCATTAATTGGGATGTGCATGTGGCAGGTGCCATTTTGTTTTTTCTGATCACGTTTTTAGCGCAAGCCTTACATCTTTGCCTGTGCATGCGAAAAAACATTAAACCTCACCTCAGCCGCGCATCCCTTAATCTTAAATGGATAAGTGTCATCGTTCAGGCCACGATGATTACCATCGCCCTCACCCTTAAAGCCCTCGACAGCGGGGATGAAATCGTTAACGCCATTGAGTGGTGGCTAGCACTGTTGATTGGCGTGTATTTTTATTCCGCTTTTTATGACTGGCAAACACCCAAACGTCCAACAGATATATAAAATCTGACATAAAAAAAGGCATACCTGTATGCCTTTTTTCATAAGTTTATATAGTCGTTACTTGCTCGACAACTTCACCATCTGTTGAATAAACCAACCAAACACTCTAGGCATAAAACGCGCCTGCACATAAGCGATTTTGCCTAGCACACCAGGAATAATAATAAACCGATTTTTTGCAATCCCTTTTAGTGCCGAACGCGTTACCGTACCGACCTGCAAGGTGCCACCAATATCTTTAATAAACCGCGTTTGCGGCAAAATGGTTTCGGCTTCTTTGTGCACCATTGGCGTATCCACTTCCGGCGGGCATAAAACACTCACACCAATACCATACTCATGTATTTCTTGACGCAAGGCACCGGCCATACCAATCACAGCAAACTTAGACGCACCATAGGCGCTGTAACCATAACCCGAAATCAAACCACCCAGCGAACTCACAAAACAAATCTGCCCCTGCTTTTGTTTGATCATGTCGTGAATAAAAGCGCGTACCACCAAGCGACTGCCAATAACATTGGTTTGCATAATGCTTTCAAACCCTGCATCGCTTTGTTCAATAAAACGTTCACTGGCCACAATACCAGCGCTTAAAATCAACAAGTCAGGGGTAGATAGCTCCTGTTTAATAGACGCTACGCATTGTGTGAGCGCTTGCCCATCAGACACATCCACACTATACGCTTTAATCTTTTGCTGATCGTTTTGAAGCAATGCTTCACACGCCAATACGGCGTCATCTAATTTTGTTTGGTTGCGGGCCAATAAGGCCACATCACAACCTTGCAGCACATAGGCTTTGGCCAAATCCAAACCAATACCACTTGAACCACCGGTAATCACCACCGTTTTAAATTTCATATCTCTCAACTTTTTATATTTATAGGCAAGCTTAACAGAGCACCTTGTCACAATCTCTGGCATCACAAGACAAAATAAGCGGCCGATTAAGCCATATCATGCTTATCTGGCGGTGCTCATTTCGTCATTAGCCTGCAGGAATGAAGGCACCATAACCCATGTTTTTACCGAGCTCAGGCACTACCTCTCCGTCTTCAACGGCCAGTTTGCCATTTATAAGCACGGTTTCAACAATCCCTGGGTTTCGATTAACCAAACGCTGCAAACCAAAATTTTCCATTTCACCCCAACTCACTTCCTCTAGGTTTTGATGAAACCCAGCTGGGTCAATCACCACCACATCGGCACGGTCTCCAACACGGATTTTCCCCGCGTCCACATTGAACCAGTCCGCTTGATCACCTGTCATGCGCCAAATGGCTTTTTCCATACTCATCACAGGTTTGCCTTCATCAACGGATTCTTTAACCAACTTCAGCATGCGCAAAGGTAAATTATAAAACGCCATATTTCGAATATGCGCGCCAGCATCACTAAACGTGATCAATGACTTTTTATCCTTTACCATTTCTTTAAGCACACTTTTACGGTGATTCGCTACCGTGGTGTACCAGCGCAATTTTTTACCATGCTCCACAACTAAATCTAAAAATAAGTCCACCACATGCACATTGCGTGATTTTGCCACTTCATCAAAGTTTTTCCCCACAATGGTTTCATCCGGGCAATCTAAAATAATGGCATCAGAAAAATCTCGTTGCCACACTCTTGGGCTGAGCTTTTCACCATAGAATTTACGAAAATCACGACGGTATTTCTCGTCTTTTAATAAACTGTTTCGCTCTACTTCGGTTTTTAAATCCAGCGCCATTTCACCGGCACCAAACTCTTCAAAAAACACCACATCAATACCATCGGCATAGACTGTGAAAGGTGTGGGCAACACCTGCCAGCGAAAATCCCCATTAAAAAAGTTCGTGATACGCGCAGCAATATTGGTGATTTTACTTAAATACACACTGCCTTTTAGATCCATGCGACTAATCAGCGTCGTTTTTAATTTCTTTTTAAAGATACCCATACATTCGCGCATGTACTGGTTAATTTGCAGCACTTGGGCTGCATTTGGTGCGCCTTGGTGGACGCGGTCATACTGACGCAATAGATCATTTAAGCGAGATACTTCTTTCCAGTGTGCATAAGTACTGGGCAGACTTTTTGACCATTCACGATCCCCATCAATTTTATCCCACTTTAAACACATGGTAGATAAACCTAAAAAACCTTCATCAAGGGCTTCTTTTAGTAAGGCTTCCATCTTTTGCATTTCTGTTTCAGTGGGCTTGATATTGCGATCAGTCGCGCGGTTGAGCCCCATCACACCAGTACGCAAGTCACTGTGACCCAAAAAGCTAATGACATTAGGGCCAAGCGGTAAGGTTTTCACAAACTCAACCCATTGTTTTGGCGTGCTCCATATTTTATTTTTTTGCAAAATCGGTAACACTTTTTCACGGGGCACGGTTTCAACACGGGTGAAGATATCCGAAGCATCCTCGGTTTCACTGCAAATCATGCTTAACGAGCAACTGCCCACCAGCACAGTGGTCACACCGTGGCGCACGGACTCCGATAAACTAGGGCTCACAATAAGCTCGCTATCATAATGGGTATGGGTATCTAAAAACCCAGGCGTGACCCATTTACCCTTTGCATTAATGACCTTTGGGCAACCATGTGTATCAATGGGTTGAGGCGAAACCTTGGCAATCTTGCCATCTTTAACCGCCACGTTTTGAATAGACGAAGGACCGCCTGTGCCATCAAAGTAACGGCCACCCTCTATGATAAAGTCGTACTGAGCCATAACCTACCCTCTGTGTATTTTTTATCTTTTGATTGGAGTAAAGCTAAGATACGAGGAGCGAGAGCAGATTTCTTGTCATTTGGTGCCACCATTGGCACACTCACTCATCCGCTTATTGCATTGGGGCTCATATGGCTCAGGCTTTCCAAATTAAAACCAGCGCCCTATTTGGTATTGACCAATTACTCAATGAACTCAACGCCGATAGCGATACTTGGCTCGCCTCGCAAGATTGCTCAATGGCGTTTATCAACACGCCTAACAACACTATGGACATTTCTCAGTTCGTTTCACTTTTGCAACATAGCGCTGAGCATTTTAATTGCCCTAACTTCGGATTAAGACTGGGTGCCAAACAAGATTTTCGTATTTTAGGCCCCCTTGGTTTACTGCTCAAAAATTGCATTACCCCAAGAGAAGCGCTCAATGCAGCACGAGGGTTTATGGCGTTTCATAATCAATCAGAATATTGGGATTACAGCGAGCAGGGTGATAAATTATATTTAAAACGATATGAAATTTTTCATGACTTAGCCGACACTCGGCAATATAAAGAGTTATCGTTCAGTGCGTGTTATCAGCTGTGTCGTTTAGTTATGGGGGACGCCTTTCGTGGCATTCGCATTGAGTTAAGTCACGCACCACTACTCAAACCCAAGGCCTATGAACAGTATTTTAAAATGCCAGTGTTATTTAACTGCGAGCAAGACCAGCTCGTCATCCCTGCTCGTTATTTAGACACCCCCATTCCCAATGCGGACAAAACCATTCACGGATTTGCAGAGCATTACCTAGTGCAACTGAATCAACAGCACAGCGATATTGTTCAGCAAGTATCGTATTTAATTCAACAAACCATGGGGGATCAAAACCAAACCATCGATAACATCGCCAACTTACTCAGTATGAGCCGACGTACCTTGCAACGACGTTTAAGTGCAAAAGGGGTCGTCTTCAAAGATCTACTGCTGGACATTCGCATTAAAACCGCCTGCTGGTATCTCACCTCAAGCAACATCGACATTACCTTACTATCAGAAGTGCTCGGTTACAGTGATGTCAGTGGATTTTCGCGGGCATTTAAATCCGCCAAATCGGCCTCCCCTCTTATTTGGCGAAAACAATACAGCCAGACAATTAATTAACGATACGGCAAAGTATCGGCCTTACTGGGGGGCACACCAAAATAACGTTTAAACTCTCGACTAAATTGGTTTGGACTTTCATACCCCACATCGTAAGCGGTTTGGCTTGCGCTCTGTTTTTGTTGAACCAATAATGCTTTTGCCCGTACTAAGCGTAATTGCTTTAAATATTGCAACGGTGACTCCCCCGTCACTTGCTTAAAGTATCGATGAAAGCCTGATCCGCTTAAACCGACTTGTTCAGCGAGATCATCAATATGAATGCGCTGTGTTAAATTTAATTGCATAAATTCAATGGCTTTACTGATGGCTGAAAATTTTGATTCTGCATTCACCCACTGACGAAGCACCTGGAAACCAGGGCCTTGCAAAACATGAAAATAAATTTGTGTT
>JBNMQC010000179.1:0-5140 GCA_051277445.1 Bermanella sp.
ATATCCTTTTCATCCTCAGGGTAAGCCTGAAAAACTGCGCATCGATCATTTGCCCAATCTAAGTGTGCCAATGGCGATCGCACAGGGTACCCGCGATGCTTTGGGCAATCGAGATGAAGTATCTCTCTTGCCTATACCCAGCTCGATTGAATTTTTATGGCTTGAAGATGGTGATCATGATCTTAAGCCTAGAGTAAAGAGTGGCTTTACTCATCAGCAACACATCGATCAAGCAATTGAGTTTTGCGCCGATTTTATTAAGCGCTGCTATTAATTTAACACTTAGGCGAAGCCTAATGACTAAGAGAGCCCCGCTGTAATGGCTATGACACAACTAATCCTGTTATGCAGACAGGGATTTGAAGCAGAAACTGCTGCAGAAATTCAAGATATCGCCTCTCAAGCCGGTTGCTTTGGTTATTGTAAAACCCAAACGGATCAGGGCTATGTGAGCTATATCGCCGAGGACCATCAACTCAAACAGTTAATTGAGCATGTGAACTTTCGCCAGCTGATATTTGCTCGCCAGTGGTTCATTTGTGGTGATGCCATTGAGCTTAACGGTCAAGATCGAGTGTCTTCAATTCTTCAAAGCTTAGAAGGTACGCCTCATTGTGGTGAAGTGGAGTTAATTCATGCCGATACCAATGAAGCCAAAGAGCTGAGTCGTTTATGTAAGAGTCTCACTGGCCCCGTGGCAGCGACTTTGCGTAAGAAAAATAAATTAAGCGCTAAGCGGAATCATAAAATTCCACGTTTAATGATCTTCTTAATCGATGGGCAGCATGCACATGTGGGTTATCACTTTACTAATAACGCTTGCAAATGGCCGGATGGTATTTTGCATTTGAAGTTTCCAAAAGATGCGCCAAGTCGATCGACCTTGAAGTTAGAAGAAGCTTGGCACTGGTTTGTACCTAAACGCCAATGGGGTGAGCGTTTAAGTGCCGGCATGCGTGCGGTGGATCTGGGTGCAGCGCCTGGTGGCTGGACCTGGCAGTTGGTGAAACGCAGTATGATGGTGGATGCGGTCGATAATGGTCCAATGAAGGGTGACCTAATGGAAACCGGTCAGGTCACTCATCACGAAGAAGACGGCTTTAAATTCAGCCCAAGCAAAAAAGTACACTGGATGGTGTGTGATATGGCGGAAAGCCCGATCAAGGTAGCAGAGCGCATGGCCCACTGGGTTGTAAACGAATGGTGCCGTGAAACCGTATTTAACTTAAAGCTCCCCATGAAAAAGCGCTATCAAGAAGTGCGTCAATGCTTAGATTTAATTGAGCAAAAATGCCAAGAAGCGGATATTAACGTTGAGATATCAGCTAAGCACTTGTATCACGATCGTGAAGAGATCACCTGCCATGTTCGCAGGCTTTACTAAGGCGTTATCGCCATTTCAATTTTGAATACTCGGATCATTTCACTTTAGGTGAAATGATCTCAGCTTTAACCTCTCGTATTACTCACCCTAAATCCTTTTATTACAAATGCAGGATGCTATCTGCGTCGCATTTTAAATCCTGTTTGTCACATCCAATCAACCTGCTGATACCTAGGGTCAAGTTTCCCTTGGTTAACCTCCCTATATTAGCCACCACTGGCACAGTGTACTGATTCCATCGTCGTCATAAAAATGTAAACAAATGCCATGAAGATGAAATTAAGTGAGCGCAACACTGCGTTCAACTCGGGCATACCTCGGTATTGCCATGTGCAGTCAACTGAAAATGAGTAAGTGATATGTCGGCATTAGCAGAAGTAATTGATCAGGATGTTCAAACATTGATGGACAGTGTGGGCGGTAATAGCGCGCAGCTGCCTGTTGGTGAACTGCGCTTATTAAACCATGTGCCACTTATGTCAGATAAAGGGGGGCGTTACGGCAAGGGGCAGGTGGTCACAGAAATGGTGATTGATCCTGAGTCTTGGTTTTTTAAATGCCACTTTCCGGATGACCCAATTATGCCTGGTTGTTTAGGCATAGAAGGTTTATGGCAGAGCTTAGGTTTATATCTTGCGCTGAAGGGGTTCAAAGGCAAGGGCCGTGCATTGGGCGTAAGCAGTTTGAAATTTTCAGGTGAAGTGCTGCCCACCGCTAAGCGATTACAGTTTCATTTACACATTCGAAAAGTGGTAGAGCGTGACTGGGTCATTGCATTGGCAGATGGAGAGGTCTTAGTGGATGGCAAGCTCATTTATGAAGCTCGCGATTTAAAAGTGGGGATTTTCCCAGAAGCGAAGCAATCCGAAGAAACTATTGGGGAAGTAAAATGAATCGAGTGGCCATTGTAGGTGTGGGCCTAGTATCCAGTTTAGGTAATGACTGGAAAAGTGTTCGAGACAGTTTGTATTTGAGTCAAAGTGGTATTCGTATAAACGAAAGTTATATTGAAAAAGGCCTTCGCTCTCATGTTAGTGGCCATATCGACTGCCCTGAAGTGGAGAATATAGATCGAAAATTACGCCGTTTTATGGGCACAAATGGCGAGTGGTGCCACATTGCCATGGAACAAGCGGTTCAACAAGCAGGCCTAACCCAAGAGCAATTAAGCAGTGATGAAACCACGTTAATTGTTGGGGCGGGCGGCATTGCTAGTGATGATTTAGTGGATGCCATGCAGGTGTTGGAGACATCCGGTATCAAACGTATTGGGCCTTATCGCGTGACGCGAGAAATGGGCAGTGCGCCATCAGCGCAACTGGCAACGAACTTTAAAATTAAAGGGCCAAGCTTTTCTATTTCATCGGCGTGTGCCACCAGTGCCCACTGTATTGGTACCTGCTATCAACAAATAAAAATGGGTTTGATGACCACTGGGATTGCCGGTGGTGTGGATCAGGCCCATTGGTCTCATGCCATGCAATTTGATGGCATGGGCGCTTTATCAACGCAATTCAACGATCAGCCAGAAAAAGCCTCAAGACCTTACGACAAAAACCGCGATGGTTTTGTGATCAGTGCAGGGGCCGGTATTGTAATTTTAGAAGAATGGGAGCATGCGAAAAATCGTGGCGCCAACATTCTAGGCGAAGTGATTGGTTTTGGTGCCAGTAGTGATGGTGACAACATGGTTGCCCCAAGTGGTGAAGGCGCAGAGCGTGCTATTCGTATTGCGTTAAAAGATGCAGGCATCAATCAAGTGGATTACATCAATACCCATGGCACGAGTACGCCGCGTGGGGATGTGACGGAACTCAAAGCCATTGAAAATGTGTTCAAACAGAATGTGCCATATATCAGCTCAACGAAATCCTTATCGGGTCATGGTTTAGGGGCGGCGGGTGTTCATGAAACGATCTTCAGTTTAATTATGATGCACGAAGGTTTTATTAGTGCTTCGGCTAACTCGGATGATGTGGAAGAAGACATTCGGCACTTGCCATTAGTACGCCAACGAATCGAGCAAAAAATTGAGACCGTCTTAAGTAATAGTTTTGGCTTTGGCGGTACCAATGCTTGTTTAGTGATTAAAGCGGCTTAGATTCTTATAACAATCTGTCGGGAGGCAAGATATGGGCTACCAGCCAAGAATAAAAAATAATATTTGCACCAACGCTCACCCGGTTGGTTGCTATTACAATGTCTACCAGCAAGTTCAAAAAGCGTGTGAGAATAAACTGCAGGGCATGCAAGGAAAAACGGCACTGGTCATTGGTGCCAGTTCCGGTATCGGTTTGGCCTCTCGAATCGCGCTCACCTTTTCTGCTGGCATGGATACCTTAGGTGTCTATTACGATCGTGCGGCGCAAGCCCACAAGTATGGAAATGCAGGTTGGTACAATAACCAAGCATTTGAGTATTACGCTCGACGTGCGGATAAAATGGCTCTTAGCTGTAATCAAGATGCGTTTCAACGCAATGCAAAAGATTGGGTGATTCAAAAGCTTCAGCAGTCAGAAAAGCAAATTGATGTATTGGTATATTCTTTGGCATCCCCTAAACGCAGTATCAAAGGCGTGGGCGATTACTTTAGTGCTATTAAGCCCATAAACCAAACCTTTCACGGGCAAACCCTTGATGTCTTTAAAGGTGAAGTGCGTGACATTGAAATCCCATCAGCGAGCCATGATGAAGTGGACGCCACTGTAAAAGTAATGGGTGGTGAAGATTGGCAAGAATGGGTAACCCAGCTTAAAAAAGCAGGCGTATTGGCACCCAACTTTAAAACCGTTGCTTACAGTTATTTAGGGCCAGACCAAACTCAGGAAATTTATGGGGAAGGTACCCTTGGTTGTGCCAAGGCACACTTGCATGAAACCTGTATCGCGCTGGATCAAAGTTTGCGAACCATCGGTGGCCAGGCACGTATTGGGCTATTGCAAGCCTTAGTGACGCCTTCAAGTTCTGTAATACCCAGTCTGCCCCTTTATATTGCGGCCTTGCATCAAGAGCAGCGACGGGCGAATAAATTTGAAACCACCTTGCAACAGGTGACCCGCTTATTTGAAGATAAATTGTTTAATGAAGCCGTATCAAAAACAAGCTTGCGCTTAAGAGTGGATGATTTAGAGCGGGATTCAGCCATACAGGCCAAAGTGAATGCCATTTTGAATCAAGTTGATGCAGGGAATCTGCATGATCTGATTGATGTGGGTGCTTTAAAACAAGATTTTCTACAGCAATTTGGTTTTGCTTATGACTTTATTGATTACGGCCATAAGCCAGACCCTTTAATACCGCCCGCTATTCAGGATTTTTCCCAATTATTGGGTATGAAAAAAGCAGGATAATTTAATCATCAGATTCTTAGGAGAATAAAATGTCTGATATTTTACAGCAAGTCGTTGAAGTTGTGGTTGAGCAGTTAGGAGTAGAAGCAGGGCAGGTGAAGCCTGAGTCTCACTTTATTGAAGACCTGGGTGCGGATTCACTGGATACCGTTGAATTGCTCATGGCCTTAGAAGAGAAGTTTGATTGTGAGATTGATGAAGCTTCTGCAGAGAAATTAACGCGTGTGCAAGATATCGTTGATTTTATTAAGACGCTAGAAACTGCTTAATCACCTTAAATCAACGCCTTGGATGGTGTTCGGGAATGGTTTAGTTTGTTAAACCATTCTTCATTCAAGGCATTGAACTCTCATCTTTATTTCATGCTATTGTTTTTTCGATATTCAGCAGGCGTCTGCGCGGTCCA
>JBNMQC010000180.1:0-5125 GCA_051277445.1 Bermanella sp.
GTAACCCAGGCCTAGTTTAGGCTTGGGTTTATGGTCGCTTTTTGCAACACACCCTTGCATCAGTCTTATCTATCCGAACACGATTTTTATCATAAATTAGCGTACAATTGCGCGCTTAATATATCTGTAAGTTGCAATTATGTTTGCCTTTTTTGAAAAGCTGATTAATCCATACCCACCAGAAGACCCTCAACAACCACCTGATACTTTGTGGGCGTTTTGCCGACATTACACCAAGGGCATGATGCTGCCCTTGATTGCCATGGCGGTACTGACAGCTTTGTTAGCCATGTTCGAAGTGTATTTATTTGGCTTTATGGGGCAGTTGGTGGATTGGCTGGTAGACAAAGACCCACAAACCTTATGGGACGATGAAGGCAGCACGCTTTATTTCTTGGGCTTTATGTTACTCATTGGTATGCCATTAATGGTGGCACTGCATGCCATGGTGATACATCAAGCCTTGATGGGTAACTTCCCCATGTCCATTCGTTGGATGGCTCACCGTTACTTGTTAAAGCAAAGCATGAGTTTTTACCAAGATGAATTTGCCGGTCGCATTGCCACTAAGGTATTGCAAACGTCGTTAGCGGTGCGTGAGAGCGTGATGAAAATGCTCAACGTGATGATGTACATTTTGGTGTACTTTATTTCTATGCTAGCGGTGATTGCACAAGCCGATTGGCGATTAATTTTGCCAGTATTGGGCTGGTTAGTGCTGTACATCATTGCCCAGTGGATTTTCATTCCTCGCTTAAAAAATATCGCCACCGCCCAAGCCAATGCGCGCAGCGATATGACAGGGCGTATTGTGGATAGTTACACCAATATCGGTACTGTCAAATTATTCAGTCATTCGCAGCGTGAAAGCGATTATGCAAAAGAAGGCATGGATGGCTTTTTGAAAACGGTTTATGTCCAAATGCGTTTGGCCGTTGGTTTGAACGTCAGCGTGCATACTATTAACTATCTGTTGGTATTCAGTATTGGCGCATTAAGTTTGTACCTGTGGAGCCTAGGCGAAATCAGTGTGGGTGCCATTGCGGTCGGCATTAGTTTGGCCTTACGTCTTAATGGTATGGCGCAGTGGATTATGTGGGAAGTGAGCAGCCTGTTTGAAAACATCGGTACGGTAATTGACGGCATGCAGACCTTATCTCAGCCGCAAGACGTGCAAGACACCCAAAAAGCCCCTGCATTAAATGTGAAAAGTGGCGCCATTGATTTTAATAATGTGGCCTTCTTCTATGATGAAAAACATGAGAAAGGGACCACGCAGCGCCGTGTATTTGAACAGCTGCAACTGAATATTAAACCGGGCGAAAAAGTCGGGTTAGTGGGACGCAGCGGTGCCGGTAAGTCCACCTTGGTTAATTTATTATTGCGCTTTTACGATGTGCAGGGCGGGGAAATCTGTGTAGATGGGCAGAATATCGCCAGTGTGCAGCAAGAAACCTTACGCGCAAAAATAGGCATGGTGACGCAGGATACATCCCTGTTGCACCGCAGTGTGCGCGACAATATTTTATACGGCCACCCATCGGCCACCGAAGAAGACCTTATTGCGGCTGCAAAAAAAGCCGAAGCCTATGAGTTTATTCAGCA
Source organism: Bermanella sp. (assembly GCA_051277445.1). Classification (GTDB taxonomy): domain Bacteria; phylum Pseudomonadota; class Gammaproteobacteria; order Pseudomonadales; family Oceanobacteraceae; genus Bermanella. The sequence continues at coordinate 1,606 of JBNMQC010000180.1, forward strand.
ACTGACAGACCCATTTGGTAATACGGGCTTTGATGCCCAGGTAGGTGAGCGCGGCGTGAAATTAAGTGGTGGTCAGCGTCAGCGCATCGCCATTGCCCGTGTGCTGTTAAAAGACGCGCCTATTCTTATCTTAGATGAAGCCACCTCAGCACTGGATAGTGAAGTTGAAGCGGCCATTCAGCACAGCTTAAACCTGCTAATGGAAGAGAAAACCGTCATCGCCATTGCACACCGCCTATCCACCATTGCCGCTATGGATCGATTAGTGGTACTTGATGAAGGGCGCATTGTTGAGCAGGGTACTCACCAAGAACTGGTAAGCACCGGTGGTATTTACAGCCAGCTTTGGGCGCATCAAACCGGCGGTTTTATTGGTGAATAAATTTACCCTTTTAGAGTAAAACCAATAATTAAAAGCCATTTAATGGCCTAGAAAAAAGCGACACTGATTACAGTGTCGCTTTTTTTATGTCTTATTTAATGTCTGTGTTGAATATTAACGCCTGCGAAAACGGTTGCGATAATCACTGGGCGTCACACCGGTTTTGCTTTTAAACAAACGTCTAAACGAGCTGGCGTCTTCGTAGCCCACTTGGTTCATGATGGTATCAATGTGCATCTCACTTTCTTCAAGCAGTTTTTGTGCGCCTTCTATTCGTAACCCTTGTATATAGGTGTTAGGCGGCATATCTAGAGCTTGGTTAAACCGTCGGATGAGAGTGCGTTTAGAAATACTAAAACGCTTGGCGAGTTCATCAATCACAATGGGTGTGGCGTAGTTTTGCGTTAACCAGTGTTGTACGTCTTTTATAAGTGCATCTTTGTGGGGTTTGGCTAACCCCATGAGGGAATACGACAACTGGCTGTCGCGGCGGTAATCAATCACAAAGGCTTTTGCGGTTTGAATTGCGGTTTCAAATCCCACAAAGCGCTCAATCATATGCAGTCCTAAATCAAACCATGCAAGGCCGCCGCCTGCGCAGTATATGTGCTCATCGCGGGTGAGCATGAATTGTGCGGTTAGATTTACCTCTGGATAGCGACTCTCAAATGCCTGTTTAAACCCCCAGTGGGTGGTGGCTTGGCGGCCATTGAGTACGCCTGCCTCGGCCATTAAGAAATTCCCCGTGCAATTGCCTGCAATGATGCAGCGCTGTTTATTGGCTTTTTGAATCACTTCAATGAGTTCAGGGTTGCTAGCCAGTACTTGTTCAATGGGCCCGCCAATGGTGGGGATGATGAGGGCGTCGGGCTGGGTGATGTCATCGAAACTCACATGGGCACCTAGATTGATGCCGTTAATACAGCGGATGGGCTCACCTTTGGCGCTGGCAATTTGCACGTTAAAAATTGGCACGGGCTCACTGCCTTGGATACGGTTCCAAGTGACACCGGCTAGGGCGAATAGGTCCAGCACGCCAGTAATGGCGGATGCCAAGGCCTGATCATAGGCAAGTACGTAGATATTTTTCATGTGTGGCACAAATAGCTTTATTTGTGGCTATATTGACAATTATAACGCTCGGATACAAGGACGATACTGGTGTCATGGTCAAAAAATAAAAGAGAGGTCGCCCATGGCAAACCTAATGAACGAAAAAGACATGGCGTTTTTGCTATACAACGTCCTAGACGCACAAGCGCTTACTCAAGCGTCTATGTTTGAAGATCACGATAAAACCACCTTTGATGAAGTGCTGAAAACATCAGCGCGCATCGCCGAAGAGTATTTCTTACCGCACAATGCAAAAGCCGATGCGAACGAGCCTCAGTTTGACGGCGAGAAAGTGACGACTATCCCTGAGGTTAAGGTCGCTTGGGAACATTTTGCTCAATCGGGTTTACTGTCTGCTCGCCATAAATACGAAGATGGCGGTATGCAATTACCGGCGCTGATTCATGCGGCGTGTAATGCGTATTTTATGTCAGCGAATCCATCAACGGCGGGTTATCCATTTTTAACCAGTGCCGCGGCCAATGTGATTCATGCTTTTGGTAGCGACGAACAAAAAAACACCTTTTTACCGCACATGTTTAATGGCCGTTTTTCCGGCACCATGGCGTTAACCGAGCCAGATGTTGGGTCGTCTCTGGGCGATATTACTACCAAGGCCATCCCGCAAGATGACGGCACCTATCGAGTAAAAGGCCAGAAGATGTATATCTCTGGTGGCGATCAAGATATTACCGAAAACATCGTACACCTTGTATTGGCCCGCATTGAAGGCGCACCTCAAGGGGTAAAAGGTATTTCGTTGTTTATTGTGCCTAAATTCATCACCAACGAAGATGGCAGCTTGGCCGATCGCAATGATGTGAACCTTGCGGGTCTGCTCCATAAAATGGGTTACCGAGGCACCACCTCAACGGTGTTGAATTTTGGTGAAAAAGATAACTGCCACGGTTACCTAATCGGTGAAGCCGGTAAAGGCTTGATGTACATGTTTAAGATGATGAATGAAGCGCGAATCGGTGTGGGCACCGGCGCGGCTATGATTGGTTATCGCGGCTTTCTTGAGTCATTGGATTACGCAAAAAATCGCCCACAGGGCCGCGCGCCAGATGACAAAAACTCACAAAGCAAACCGCTTAACATTGTTGAGCATGCGGATGTTAAACGGATGCTGTTGGCACAAAAAAGTTATGTAGAAGGCTCGCTGGCACTGTGTTTATTAGCCGCCCGTTTGGTGGATGAACAAGAAGCCATGGGCAACGAAGACAGCGGCTTATTGCTCGATTTGCTCACTCCAATTGTTAAATCCTTCCCGTCTTATTACGGGCCAAAAGCCAATGACCTAGCCATTCAAGTGCTGGCGGGTGCGGGTTATACCCGTGAGTATCCGGTTGAACAATGCTATCGCGATAACCGTTTAAATCCCATTCACGAAGGCACCCATGGTATTCAATCGCTGGATTTACTTGGGCGTAAACTTTGGCAGGCCAATGGTAAAGGGCAGCAGTTATTGATGGCCCGAGTTCAAACAACATTAAAGAGCGCATCCAATAAACCGCAATTAGCGGCATTAACGGCCACGTTCCAGCAACACATGAGTACGTTTATTCAAACCACCATGACGCTGGGTAAAGCTCTGCAAAGTGGTGAGGTGAAAAAAGGTTTGGCTAACTCTGCGCTGTATTTAGACGTGATGGGTAAGATGGTTATTGCGTGGTTGTGGTTAGAAATGGCGGATAAAGCTATTGAGGCATTTGCAGACTCTGCAGACGAAACAGACCAAGCGTTTTTAGCGGGCAAGTTGCAAGCGGCACAATATTTTATTATGTGGGAGCTGCCTGAAATTGAACACATGGCAAAACTGTTAAATGGCTTTGATCCAACGTGCTTGGATATGCAAGAAGCTTGGTTCTAATAAAAGCCTGTTCAATGATTAAGGAGAATACAATGAGCGAAAAAGTATTAGTTGAAAGTCGTGATCATATTTTAACAATCACGTTTAACCGCCCAGAAAAATACAACGCATTGGACCCAGAAAGCTACCATATTTTGGCAAAGGCTTTGTAT
>JBNMQC010000181.1:0-5068 GCA_051277445.1 Bermanella sp.
GTATTCATTAGCCGAAAGTCACCATTTGGTCACTGTGAAGCTGAGCATCAAGCAGTTGTCCTAGACCGGATAATTCAAATGATGATCCTAGATTGTGTTGATTTTTCTGATAACGCTTGGCTTCTTCTTCATTAATGATGCCTCGCTTGAGTGCCGCGGCAATGCAGGTAACCAAGTCGATGTTGTGTGCGTCTGCTAATGCTTGCCATTGTAGATGGATATTTACTTCATCTTGCGCTGGACTTTGAAGCTCAGAAGCGCTGTGAACACCATCATGATAAAAAAATACGCGGTAAATACTGTGGTCTTGTTCTAGGCAGGTTTGGGCAAATTTTAAGGCGCTCAGACTGGACTGAGATGAGTAGGGGCTTGCCATAACCAGAAGAGAAAAATTCATAAGTGTTTTGTCAGTTAAATGAAAAAAGGAGGGTTGCCCCTCCTTTAATTTGAAAGATGATTCAATATTAATCGTCGTTCATGGCGCCTAGGATGTGTAACAGGCTAGTAAACAAGTTGTAGATGTTTAGGTACAAGCCAACCGTCGCCATGATGTAGTTAGTTTGCTCGCCACGAATAATGCTGCTTGTGTCGTACAAGATGAAACCTGACATCAGTAACACAACCGCACCAGAGATCATTAGAGAGAAACCAGATACATCAACACCAAATGCCCACGAAGCAATCATTGCGCCGATGGCACCAACAATGACAAGGATTAGACCAGTAAATAAAAAGCCGCGCATAAATGTGAAGTCTTTTTTGGTGGTTGTGACATAAGCAGACAAAGCAAAAAAGATAATGGCTGTGCCGGCAAGGGCTTGCATCACAATTTCAGTGCCGCCTTGCATCGCTAGGTAGCGATTAAGGATAGGTCCTAACGACGCACCCAGTAAGCCAGTGAATAAAAATACAACTGGAAGGCCGGCAGCAGAGTTGGCTACTTTAGGCAGTACGAACCAAACCAGCGCCAAAGAGGCCAATGACATGATTAGTGCAGCGCCATGACCAATGTTCATGCTCATGGCAATGCCAGCGGTAACGGCACTAAATGCAAGTGTCATCCCTAAAAGCATGTAAGTGTTGCGCAATACTTTCATTGCGCCGGTGGTGTCTACTTGCTGGTGGGCAAGAGTCTGTTGTTCCATTTTATGGTGCTCCAGTTTGTTGTCTTTACTATCTAATGCAGATAATAGGGTTGTTGTAGGGAAATTCAAGCATTCATGTGGGGATTTGGACTGTCATTTATTAGCTTAGTTCTGCCTAAGTTACTAAAAAGTAAGATTTTTTTACTGAAGTAGTTGACACAAAATCTGAAAAGGGTAATATGCGTCTCGCTCACAGCGGAGGGGTGGCTGAGTGGTCGAAAGCACCGGTCTTGAAAACCGGCGACGGCTAATACCCGTCCAAGAGTTCGAATCTCTTCTCCTCCGCCATTTATTCTAAAAACCCGATCAGAAATGATCGGGTTTTTTTATGCCTCACGAAAAGTCATTTGGCTCTCACATGGCAAAAAGTGGTTTTAGGGGTTATTTATTTAGAAGGGCTTGGATATGTGCGTGGGCACTGTTGGCAAGGGCTTCGAGGTTGTAACCACCTTCTAGCATAGAAACGACACGGCCTTGGCTGTGGTCGTTAGCAAGGCTCATGGTGAGCTTTGTAAGCCAGCTATAGTCATCTTCAATGAGATCCAGTTCGCCCATAGGGTCATCTGTATGGGCATCAAATCCAGCAGATAATAAGATTAAATCTGGTTTAAAGTTAGACGTGGCTTTAATAAAGCTAGATTCCACCAGCCTGCGGTATTGGGTGCTGGCTGTTTCCGCTTCAATAGGGATATTAATAATATTGTCCGCTTTGACATTGAAGTGTGAGTACGGGAAATAAGGATGCTGAAAACTGCTGATGACCATGACGTCATCACGATTTTTAAAGATCTCAATGGTCCCATTACCTTGGTGAACATCAAAATCAAAAATTAATACTTTATTAATCCCTGGCTTGGTTAAAGCGTATTGGGCAGCTATGGCGATATTGTTAACAAAGCAAAAGCCCATGGTTTTATTGGGAAGGGCATGATGGCCAGGGGGGCGGATTGCACAAAATGCATTTTTATAATTACCACTAGTAACTTGATCAATGGCTTGAATGCCTGAGCCAGCCGCTTCTTCCGTTGCACTAAGTGTGTCAAATGTCAGAGGGGTATCGGGATCGGCCAGTATCATCCCCTTATTTGGGCTGATTTGGTAAAGCTGATCAATATAACCAGGCTTGTGAACTAACTTAAACAGCTCTCTTGAAACGGGACTTGCAAGCTTGATATCTAAATCTTGCCAAAGGCCGGTTTGTCGTAAGCGCGTTTCAACCGCTAGACTTCTAAGTGGACTCTCAGGATGACTCGGCGGCACTGAATGCTGATCAAAATGAGAATGGTGTATAAATAATGTTGATGACATGCACGAATAGCTTGAGGCTTGTTAGATAAGTCTATATAACTCAATTAATTGATAGATAACACCTTTTTCAGGGATTTATGGGCACTCGTTGGTTAGAACGGTTTTTTGAACCATCCAAGATTGCAGTGATTGGAGCATCTGAACGATCTTCAAGCATGGGTGGTGCAGTCATTCAAAATTTAAAGACATCTGGCTTTAAAGGCAGTGTTTATGCCGTTAACGTGCGTCGTTATAAAGCGGTTCATGGTGTCCCTTGTATGTCTAAAATTGGGCGTTTGCCCAAAGATGTAGATCTTGCCATTATTTGCACGCCGGCACACACCATTGAAAAAATTATTAAGCAGCTTGGCAAGCATGGTATTCATGCGGTATTAATTTTAACCGGTGGTATTTCTCGTAAACGTGCTGAGCAGTTTCGCCCTTCAAAACACCCATTAAGAAAACTTTCTCGCGAGCATGGCGTTCGCATCATGGGGCCAGACTGCTTGGGTCTGCTTGTTCCAGAATTAAATTTAAATGCCAGTTACAGCCATATTAACGCATTACCTGGTAAGGTGGCCTATCTTGGTCAATCAGGCACGCTTGCCAGTGCCTTGCTTGATTGGGCTCACGCCCGTGGCATTGGTTTTTCTCACTTTCTGACAATTGGCGACAGTGCCGATGTAAGTATGTCAGACACGATTGATTATTTATCGGCCCAGCGTCATGTGAAAGCCATTATGCTTCATCTTGAGCAGGTGACAGACGCCAAATCCTTTGTACGCGCTGTGCGTAATGCATCGCGCAGTAAATTGGTATTGGCGATTAAAAGCTCTCGCTTTCCTCAGTCTCAGTCACCGGTCGAACCTATTCCAAGCGGTTTACGTCATCGCGATATGATTTATGAAGCCATTTTACTGCGTGCCGGTGTGTTGCGAGTCGATAGTACTGAAGAGTTATTTGAGTCAGTCGAGTCGCTAACTCGTATGAAGCCTTTAAAAGGTGAGCGTCTTGCTATTGTAGCTAACGGTATTGGTGGGGCGATTTTAGCGGTAGACCGGCTTATTCATGAGGGCGGTAAGCTTGCAGAACTCTCTGACGAAACGGTTGAGAAGTTGTCGTCTGTGTTGCCTGGTTATTGGTCGCAATCGAATCCAGTGGATATTACACCGGAAGCCGGCCCGAGTGTTTATCGTGAAGTATTAAAAATTGTTGAAGAAGATAGAGGTGTTGATGCCATCTTGGTTTTATTTTCACCAACCAGTGTGGTGAATAGTCAAGATGTGGCCAACGTGGTTGTGCATCACAGTAAGTTCTACCAAAAAAACTTACTGACTAGCTGGATGGGCGGCGAGACGGTTGAGCGCAGTCGTCATGTGTTTGATGATGCCGGTATCCCTACCTATGACACACCTGACCGAGCGGTGAAAGCCTTCATGCACATGGTTAGGCATCAGCGCAATCATGAGTTGTTGCGAGAAACACCGTCATCTTTAATGGATAATATTTCCATTGACCGAGCGCTTTGCCAAAGCATTGTTCAGTCTGCGTTACTTCAGGATCGAAAGTATTTAACGGCTGAGGAAATATATAAAATATTAAAAGCCTATGATTTCAAACAGGTAAAAACCGACTTTTTGCCTGAAAATTTTGATCCCTTGTCGGTCAACATTAAATATCCCGCTGCCTTGAAAATAATTCATGCGGATTACTGTCATCCTTTTGCTTATGGCGATAATCCTAGAGACCGTTGGCGTGGAGTGATAACCGGTATTAAAGACAGTGCAGAGCTTGATATTGCAGCAAAAGAATTACGTTCGCAAATTCGCAAACGCTTCTCCCATAGCAAGGTTCATGGGTTCTCAGTGCAATCGATGCGCAGCGGTGAAGTATCGACTCAATACAGTATGGGTATTACTCGTGATGCCACGTTTGGGCCGGTGATTATCTTTGGTGGTGGCGGCGCCACGGCGAACATTATGGCGGACAGGGCCGTTCAGTTCCCACCATTAAATGACGTACTGGCAAGACAGCTTATGTCAAAGACCCATATTTACCGTGTATTAAAAGAGCGCAGTCGTCACCTTGATCGTGATGTTGAACAGCTGTCGCAAATGTTGATTCGCTTGTCGCAAATGGCCACCGATCTTCCTAATCTAAGGGGCTGCGAGTTGAATGTCATTTTGCACCCTGTTGAGGGAGCAAAAATATTAGGGATGGCCGCAGACATAGGACCAAAACACCAACTATGCATTCAGCCTTACCCTGCCGAATATGAAGAAGTCATTACGGTTAAAGGCGGTAAAGAGGTTCTGCTTCGTCCCATACGCGGGGAAGATGAGCCTGAGCTCAAGACCTTCCATGAGCAGCTGAGTAATGAGTCTATTCGTTATCGCTTTTTTACAGCTAGACGAAACTTTAGGCACCGTGACCTAGCCTTGTTCGCACAGATTGACTACCAACAAGAGATGGCTTTTGTTGCATTCAATAAAGAAGGTGAAATATTAGGCGTAGTGCGTACTTGGACTGATGCCGATCACCTGCAGTCTGAGTTCTCTATCTTGGTGGCCGACAGTGCGCAGGGGTTAGGGCTAGGAACAATTCTCATGACAAAAATGATCAATTATTGCACAGAC
>JBNMQC010000182.1:0-4978 GCA_051277445.1 Bermanella sp.
ATACATCAATAGCATTTTTTAATGCTGACGTTCCATTCTCATATCCTCGCAATGCGATATCAAATAGTAAATTTAAGATATCTACTTCACCTGACTTCATTGCTAGCTGAGCTCGCTTTCGCATAATATCGACTTCAAAGTGAAGCTGGCCCTGTTCTTCGTTAAGGTCATTCCTTAATTCTGGAACTTTGCTTTTCAATTCAGCTAAGAATTCTGAACGATGCATGATTTGCCTTTAAAATGTAACGCTTTTATAAACGGCGCGCGTCTCTTTGCGCGTCCAGTGGAGGCCACGTGTTTTTGCGGCCGTAACGATGTTTGATAATCTTGTTAGTGTAACTAGTGGGCTGTGGCAATAAAAAGATACCAGCCGAATACCAACAAGGGTGGAATGCTAGCTATACCAATGCCCCATGGCTTAGAGCACTTTATTAACAACAATGCGATAAATATAAATACGGCAACAATAAGTACTGGAACCAATGAAGCACCTACCAATTGAAGCTGCGAAAACTCTGAGCAAAGACTATCGGTTTTGTTAATTTCGCATGCTACGGCTTTTGCATATGGCAACATTTCGTATGCGAATATGCCCAAGCCTATCGCCAAAATAACATTTACTACCAGTACTAAGTTGAACCATCTCATAGGGACACTAACAGTTTATTCAACGTCGCATGACGTTTTTTATCGGTGACGTGTTTGCCGGGGCATTTCACGCCACTCATTTTTTATATGGCAGCAATCATGGGGCATCCAGCCCGCTTTGGCAAATATGCCGTCCCTTTTTTTACGTCGCACCAAAACATTTGTGCGCTCATAAGCTTTTCATTTACTTATCTTTTTTAGTGACTAGTACTCTTTTCTGATTATCACCCTTTTCAACCGTAATTTCAGGGATATACGTCGTATGACTGTTTATCTTAATACACCGTCACGTGACCTTAAATTCTTGGATATACGTCAGGCGACGTATATCCAAATTATTTCATAAGACTTTCTCCTTATTTTTTATCATTTTTAAAGTAATTTGCCTGATGGACTCTATACTGTATAAAAAAACAGTAAAGGTGAATTTCATGTATATCATTGATACCAGAAGCACAATAAATAAAGCATCCATGAGCTTTAAAGACCGCTACCGTCTGTTTATTCGCTCTAAGGGTTTAGCTTACGCCACTGAAAAAACATACTGTCACTGGGTAGCTCGATTTATTCGTCACATGGGTTACAAACATGAAAATGAGTTGTGTGTCGATCACATCAATCATTTCTTATCCGACCTGGGCAATTCACGAGGCTGTTCAATTAACACCCAAAGAACGGCACTGAATGCTTTAGTATTTTTATTTAGAGAGTTTTTAAAGGTCGATATTGGTCAACTCTCTTTTCAAAATGCACGTAAACCTAAAAAGATTCCCATCGTGTTATCTAAAGATGAGGCGCTATCGATAATCAGCAACATAACAGGCAGAAGAAACCTAATTACTAAAATACTATATGGTTCCGGTTTACGCATATCTGAAGCGGTTACCCTGAGAGTTAAAGATATTGATATAGCCAATGGCGGTTTATTTGTAATGGAAGGCAAAGGATATAAAAGTTGCAGAACGTTGCTACCCAAAAGCCTTGTCGGACCAATAAAGCAACAAATTGAATTTGTTAAAAACCAATTTGAAGCCGATAAAGCCATTAATATGGCCGGTGTTTTTATGCCTGATGCACTAGCTAAAAAAATGCCAAATGCACAATATGAATTAGCATGGCAGTATCTATTCCCTGCGGATCATTATTCTGTTGACCCTAGAAGCGGAATTCAACGGCGACACCACTTTGGAGCACAACAAGTTCAAAGGGCGATTAAATCTGCCACATCAAATACAGGTATAAACAAAAGGGTCACATGCCATACTTTTCGTCATTCATTCGCCACTGAATTGTTACGCCAAGGAACCGACCTAAGGACCACTCAAGAATTACTGGGCCATTCATCTATTGAGACCACACAGATTTATACACACGTGGTGGGAATAAACGAAAGAGGTATCGTAAGCCCTGTCGATCTAGGTTAAATTTTTAGTGGTTCATCTCATCGCCACTCAACAATTCTAAGCTCACTCCAGCCGATTGCGATAATCCCGCGGCCCCATACCAAACCAACGCTGGCAACTGCGTGAAAAACCGGATTGCTCTGAATAGCCAAGTAGCCGAGAGATTTGTCCAAGCTTTAAGGCTTTTTCGTTTAAATACAGCTCGGCCAATTCTTTGAGCACACTATCTTTGATTGCTCGGAAGTTGGTGCCTTCGGTTTCAAGGGCGCGATGCAATTGCCGCACATCCATCTCTAGGGCTTTGGCGACGGTTTCGTTGGTGCATTGCTCGGCCATTAACAAGGGCTTAATGAGCGCCTGCACCCGTTCACTTAGGGAAGATTGCCGTGCTAAAAAATGGCTTTCTAAATAACTGTAGGCCATGGCCCCTAGCTCGGTTTGCTCGGAACTTAATGGCAGGTTTACGTCAGCGGCATTCACCTCATAGCCGCAAACCCCTTGATTAAATAACACCTCACAAGGAAACGCTTTGCGGTAAACCGCGCTTGAATTAATGGGTGAATGAGGCAGCAATACTTTAAGCGGTGTGGCCTGCCCACCGCTTAACATATGAATAATTTTTGCAGACAAGGCCATGGTAAGCTCCACTGCTTGTGTGCATTTGGGCAGGGGTTTTAAAAGGATCTCAACAGCGATCAGCAAGGCATTACCGCCCGGTAACAAGCTGACATTCAACCCAAGCGCAGGAGTGTAAACGTGCAAATAACTAGAAACCCGTTGCAAAGCTTGCCCAAGGTTTTGGCTTTGTTGTGCCGCTAAGGCGATGGGGCCAAGTACACTGAAGTCTTGTTTGTTTGCACAGCGAATACCAAAGTCGGGGCACTTTAAGGCTTTGGCGCTGGCCTCTAGCAACCCCACAAAATTACGATACGGAAACATGTAACCTTCGGTGTTGAGCTTTGCAGCATCTAGATTGTAAGGCTGTAATAATTGCTCAGACTCACCGCCAAGCTCTGCCACTAATTCGCAGTACCCGGTCAGGGATTCACTTCTCACCAACTGTGTCATTTAAGAATATTCAATCCTATAAAAGAGTGCCTAAAATGATAAGTTTTTGTCCTAAAAAGGCAAGTTTTTAGTCATAAGACTTGGCAAACTGAGGATCATAAAAACAAAAAAAGAAAATCATCATGAAAAACCAATCCTATGATTACGTCATAGTGGGCGCAGGTAGCGCAGGCTGTGTACTTGCTAGCCGCTTAACTGAAGACCCAAACATCAGCGTGTGCCTGTTAGAAGCCGGTAAAAAAGATAACTCCGCATTTATTCATGCCCCAGCCGGCGTGGCTGCCACGGTGCCTTACGGCATTTTCAGCTGGCATTACGATACGGTACCGCAAAAGGGCTTGAATGGCCGTCTAGGGTTGCAGCCGCGTGGTAAGGTGCTTGGAGGCTCTAGTTCGATTAACGCTATGATGTACATCCGCGGTGCCCACTGGGATTACGACAACTGGGCCGCCCAAGGCAATAAGGGCTGGTCTTATAAGGATGTTCTGCCCTACTTCATTAAATCCGAGAACAACGAAACCCTAAATGATGAATATCATGGCCAAGGGGGCCCGCTGAATGTGAGTGAGTTGCGTGACCCTAGCCATTTTAACCAGTACTTTTTAGATGCCTGCGAGCAAAATGGCATACCACGCAAGCCAGACCTAAATGGCGCCAGCCAAGCGGGCTGCCGCATGAATCAGGTAACCCAAAAAGGCGGCGAACGTGGCAGTACCGCAAAAGGCTACCTGAGCCCGAACCTGAATCGCCCTAACCTGACAGTCATCACCGAGGCTCACGTGGCAAAGGTTGAAGTCAGCAATGATACCGCCACAGGTGTAACGTACTACCAAGGTAAAGACTTGGTAACAGTAAATGCGAATAAAGAAGTGATCATGAGCGCAGGGGCTTATGGCTCGCCACAGATTTTGCAGCTTTCTGGCATTGGCCCAAAAGCGCACCTTGAAAGCCTAGGTATTGAGGTGGTGAAAGACGTACCCGGTGTGGGCAGCAACCTACAAGACCATATTTCAGTGGTGCCGCTTTATAAAACCAAGCTGTTCAGTTCAAGCAAAGGCACCTTTGGTTATTCATTGGGCGGCGGCTATGACGTAATAAAAGCCATTTTTCAGTGGGTATTTAAGCGCCGTGGCTTGCTCACCAGTAATTTCGCCGAGTCAGCGGGCTTTTACAGTACCGATGAAAACGTACCCGCACCGGATATTGAGATCACCTTTATCACCGGCATCGTGGATGACCATACCCGTAAGTTTCACCTTGGCCACGGTTACTGCGCCCACGCGACCTTGATGCGACCAAAAAGCCGCGGCAGTGTCCGCCTTGCGAGCAAGGACCCGCTGGCTGACCCACTCATCGACCCAAACTACCTAGACGATGAAGATGACATGAACCGCCTTGTGAAGGGCCTGCAAAAAACCATCGATATTCTGGAATCTAAACCGTTTGATAAGGTAAAAGGTAAGATGATTTACCCGGTTGAGCGCGACAACATTGCCCAACTTAAAGAGTATATTCGTAACCATTCGGATACCGAATACCACCCGGTGGGCACCTGTAAAATGGGGCCAGATAGCGACCCAATGGCCGTGGTGGATGACAAGCTCAAGTTCAAAGGGATAAACAACCTGCGCGTGGTGGATGCCTCGATCATGCCGAACTTGGTCAGCGGTAACACCAATGCCCCAACCGTGATGATTGCTGAAAAGGCTGCGGACATTATTTTGGGCTAATAACCGCGCCTTACGTAAAAAACCTATTGAGGTCGCCCCTCAATAGGTTTTTCACACCATCCCATTACTGCACACTCCTTTGTGCTTGGCTGAACATCTTTGCCGTTATGGTTCGTTACTGATACTGGC
>JBNMQC010000183.1:0-4974 GCA_051277445.1 Bermanella sp.
ATCGCAAAAGAAGCAAAAGAAACACACAGCCTGTCCTACGACGCTGTTAATAACCTTTTAAACCAAGGCCTTGAATACACAAACAATCTAAGCATTGCCGAAAATCACAAAGAAGAATTCGCAAACTGGTTTAAATACTTTGTAGAATCAAATCAACGTGGTGCGTTCTTAATTCAAGTTGAAGAGTGGAAAAAGCACAGCTTTCCTCGTTTGAGCGACACTTTATTTGTTATTGTGACGTTCTTTTTTGACAAACTACTGGCTGAGTTTTATGAGTCTCAAGATGGTGGCAACTATAATGGTCGAATCAATCCTTACAGTATTGGCCGCAAAAAAGACTTCTGGAACCGATTAACCATCGCCTACTTTGACTTACTCATTCAAGATGTATTAGATGATGTCAAAAAGCAGCGCACCACACCTAGCCAAGCATTTGTTGATCGTTTCTTTAATGACTTTGAAGAAATAAACGACCACCTAATGACCGCCGACCCAGTTCAATTTCCTGGATTCAGAAGCGCCATTGAAAAAGCCTTAAGTCAAGAAATCACCCCATGCGGTGTTATTACAGGTTTTGGTACTATTCAAATTGGCGATGAAAGCCGTCGAGTCGGCACACTTATCTCCAACTTGGATTTCCAAGCTGGTGCGTTCGACATGGCCAGTGCTGAGAAATTTTGTAAGTTATTGGTTGAATGTGCTCGTCACAACTACCCTGTTATTTGTTTTGTTAGCTCAGGCGGCATGCAAACCAAAGAAGGTGCATCGGCTTTATTTTCAATGTCCGTGGTTAACGACCGCATTACTCGCTTTGTTCGTGACAATGACTTGCCCATTGTTGTGTTTGGCTATGGTGACTGTACCGGTGGCGCACAAGCGAGTTTTGTAACCCATCCCATGGTGCAGACATTTTATTTCTCTGGTACGAACATGCCTTTCGCTGGGCAAATTGTGGTGCCATCGTATTTGCCATCCACCTCAACATTGTCGAATTACTTATCTCTAAATCGACAATCCATGGCCGATTTAGTGAAGCATCCTTTTGTTGAAGACCTGGATAGCCAACTGCGAGAAATCGACCCTGCCATTCCCATCGCACGTAAAACGGTTGACGAGGTACTTGCGCGTATCCTTAAAGGTTACGTTACACCTGGCAAGGTGAAAGCAAAAGAAGTCACTAACCAGAACAAAGAAAAACTCTTCCGCCCTGTGAAGAAAGTTTTAATTCATGCTCGTGGCTGCACCGCTGAAAAATTAGTACGCAAAGCACAAGAAAACAATATCGATGTAGTCTTAGTTCAATCTGACCCAGACATGAACAGCACCGCAGCTGACAACTTAAATGCTAAAGGTCGCCTCGTTTGCATTGGTGGCAACACACCAGATGAAAGTTACTTAAACGCACAGAGTGTCATTCGCATTGCTGAACTTGAGAAAGTAGATTCTCTCCACCCAGGTATTGGTTTCTTATCAGAGAGTTCTCAATTTGCCGCTTTTTGTGGCAATCATGATATTAATTTTATTGGCCCAAGTGTCTCGTCCATGGAAACGATGGGTAATAAATCCAACGCCATTAATACTGCCATTAGCTCAGGGGTTCCGGTTGTGCCCGGATCGCACGGTATTGTGACCACATCTGCTATGGCAGCGAAAGTCGCCGATGAAATTGGTTACCCTGTTTTACTTAAAGCCGTACACGGTGGTGGTGGCAAAGGCATACAGGTGGTGCATGAGCCATCAACCATCCATGAGCTATTCCATCAAATTTCAACAGAGGCACGAAGCGCCTTTGGTAATGGCGATGTTTATTTAGAAAAATTTGTCACGTCTTTACGTCATATAGAAGTTCAAATCCTACGCGATAGCCATGGCAACACGCGAGTACTTGGCTTACGCGACTGCTCTGTGCAGCGCAACAACCAAAAAATCATCGAAGAGTCCGGCTCTACCATGCTGCCTAAAAACCTAGAAGATAAGGTTTATGATTACGCAGAAAAACTGGCCAATGCCGTTGATTACTTTGGTGCTGGTACCGTTGAATTTATCTATAACCTAGATGCAAACGACGTGTACTTCATGGAAATGAATACACGCTTGCAAGTAGAGCATCCAGTCACTGAATTGGTTACTAATACGGACATCATGGGACTGCAATTCAAGATTGCCAGCGGCGAAAGCATTGCGGATGTTAAATACAAGCCTAAGGGTTATGCGATGGAGCTGCGTATCAACGCAGAGAAAGCCACAATGCAAGGCGATGAGGTTCAGTTCATACCTAATGCTGGCAAGATCACTCGTTTTGAGTTACCAGAAGATAAAAATGTACACCTTCTGAAATCTATTGAAAGCGGCAAAGAAGTAACACCTTTCTATGACAGCATGGTTGTTCAAGTTATTTGCTATGGCAAGGATCGTAACGACACGATTAATAAACTGAAAAAATATTTGGACAACACCGTTATTCAAGGTGTTAGCACCAATATTCCTTTACTCAAACGCATTCTCAACGACGATGTATTTGTGAATGGTGATTACGATACGGGCTATCTACCAGACTTCTTAAATCGCATTGATAAAGATGCTTTAATTAAAGACATTGCCACTAGCGCCGGCGACGACAAAAAAAGCATGACATTAGATAACTTGCGAATTGAAGGGTCGAATGAATTGAAAGTTCTAGCACCTGCCAGCTCAATTTTCTACAGCGCCCCATCCCCTACTGAACCACCTTATGTAAGGGAAGGCGATACCATCTCAGTCACCAAAACATTATGTCTAATGGAAGCCATGAAGATGTTTAGCCCGTTGAATTTAAAATCCTTCAACACACAAGGGAACACACTTTATGACCCTGATGCTCAATATAAAGTAGTGCGTATACATAATGCAGAGGGCCAACAGGTAAACCAAGGGGATTTACTCTTTGTTATTAGCCCTGTTCAGCACTAATCAGTACTAAAATCAAAGCCCCCTTTGTTTTATTCAAGCATTGGGGGCTTTTTTATGTTCAAATTTTACTTATTAATGACATGGGTGGTGAAACAAGGACGCCGTTATTCTGAAATAAAATGGCCGTTTTCATCTTACATACATCGGTATCATCACGTTTGACCACATAATAAAGGTCAAACCCGTATTTATGAGTCTCACCCATATACAAATGTATCGTTACTTTATCCATTGCAAACGCCTCATTAACATACTGCAAGGCTGCGTCCGCCATAATGGTATTGCAGCCCTCTATATCAAGCTCATGGAAGCCAAGAGAGGCAAACCAAGCGCTTCTGCACTCTTGGGCATAGACCAATAAGCGGTCATTGCCTAAATGGCCTGCATAATTAATATCTGTTACGCGAACAGATAGTTCCATTGAAAATAGAACTGTTTGAGGGATATCCAGTCGAATACGCATGGGTTTCACATGAAAGTTATGGATGCATAAGCTATTATGCCATTATTTTTAGAAACATTGGGCCAAAGCACACATTAAACCGGGTTAAGTGCTATAAATAGGCATAAGCCTATTATCTAACTTGAGTGCATCATCCAATAAGGAATATAACGTTAATGTTGCGTCATCTTATAATACTCAGTACGATTTTTTGTTCATTTACAGTACAAGCAAGCACAACCGAAGTCCCCGTTTTAAAACCTGAGGCGGAGCACGCGCTGACCAATCGAGCCGTGGTACACCATTTATATCAGCACCACTACTCCCGCAAGTACCTAAACAATGAATTCTCCGAGAAAGTTTACACCCGATATTTAGATATTTTGGACAATACACGCTCGTATTTCACCCAGGGCGACATCAACCAATTTGAAAAATATCGCGACAAACTAGACGATGCGATCAAAACCAATGACCTTGAACCCGCTTTCGTCATTTACAACCGATATGAACAACGTGCTATCGAACGCTTGGACTATGCCCTGGCCTTACTTAAAGGCGGCATTGAGCAATTTGACTTCAAAAAAGATGAAGCCCTAGAACTTGATCGTGAAAAAGCAGCTTGGGCAAAGTCCAGTGAAGACCTCGATCAACTTTGGCGAAAACGCATCAAAAACACCGTTCTGAACCTAAAATTAGCAGGTAAAGAAGGGAAGGACATTATTGATCTGCTAGAGCGTCGCTATGAAAGTCAGCTAAACCGTATTAAGCAAATCAACTCTGAAGATGCATTCCAATCCTATATGAATGCCCTGACCTATACGTTTGATCCTCACACTCAATATATGTCTCCACGCAATAGCGAAAACTTCAACATCAATATGAGCCTTTCACTTCAAGGCATTGGTGCTGTTTTGCGCAGTGAAAATGAAAACACCATTGTTGAACGCCTTGTGCCAGGTGGCCCTGCCGCTAAAGCCGCACAACTTAAGCCAAGCGATAAGATTATTGGTGTGGCGCAAGACAAAGAAGAAATGGTAGATGTGATCGGATGGCGTCTAGATGAAGTGGTGGATTTAATCCGCGGCCCGAAAGACAGCACTGTTCGTTTAGATATTGTTTCAGGCAGCGGCCAAACTGAAACTCACCGCACTATTTCTATTGTGCGTGATGAAGTCAAACTTGAAGACCGCGCTGCACAAAGTGAAACCATTGAAATCAAACGTGACGATAAAAACTACAAACTTGGCATTATCGACATTCCTGCTTTTTATGCTGACTTTGAAGCTAAAAACGCAAACGATCCAAACTTTCGTAGCACCACTCGTGACGTAAGCAAACTGATTAGCAAACTTAAAGAAGACAATATTGACGGCTTAATTATTGACCTAAGAAATAATGGCGGCGGCTCACTGGCAGAAGTGAATAACCTAGTGGGCTTATTCATCCCTCAAGGCCCTACCGTGCAAGTACATTACAGTTTCGGACACACCCAAGTATTAGCCGATCAGGACCCATCAGTTCTTTATGACGGCCCGCTTGTTGTTCTAACCAACCGCTTGAGTGCCAGTGCATCTGAAATT
>JBNMQC010000184.1:0-4963 GCA_051277445.1 Bermanella sp.
CCGCTGGGGTCAATGAGACCAGTTATACCGAAAACGCCCTCTGGGTGAACGGCAAGATGATCAAATTGGACCGAGCCGAATTTCTATTCAATCGCCAAGATCGCATGCAACCATGGCAAATTAGCAGCAGCGACGGTCATATTAGCCTCACATTTACACCCGCGGGGGAGCGTAAAGAGAAAATCAATGCAGGGCTAATCGCCTCTAACTTCACCCAGGTGTTTGGCCGCTTTAATGGCACCGTCAAAGACAGGGATGGCCGCATTATCCAAGTGAAACAAGCCAATGGCTTTTGTGAGGACCATTTCGCCAAGTGGTAACCTCGCCATTTCAACGGCGCCAAGGCCCATAAACCACCCACCTAAAGCCCTTTGTGGTCAGCACCCTATATTGGCTGAGCCAGCCTCGCCAAGGGTGCAACCCCCTGTTACTGTGCAAATCACTGAGTCTTAAAATAGACATAAAAGTGACCTCACTCCTACCGGACTGGAGACTTCCTATACACGCCATATTGAGTTATATTAGTAAAAACTAATTTAGACTAATCTTATCTTAAGGCAATGCTATCGTCCCTTTAAGCTTCTTCTACACTTAAAGGCACAGCAAAGGACTAAAATATGACACACGCTCGCACCCTTCTTAGCGGCCTATTGATCGCCTTATCAAGCGCATCACTGTGGGCCAATGACGCCCAAACACTCACCGTTAAACTGGACACCTACCCAAACTGGTTTGCGCTGGATGCCCAGATAGAAGCGGTCAACCAAGCCACAACAAGCGCTCAAACCAGTGGCCGTGTGCAATCCATTGAGGTTGATGTAAACGACTACGTCAAAGCCGGTGACCTCATCATCCAGCTGCGCAACAACCAGCAAAAAGCCGCTGTAGAGCAAGCACAAGCCGGTTTAAACCAAGCCAAAGCCATGGATGTGGACGCGCAATCAAAACTCAAGCGCGCCACTCCCTTGTTTGAACAAGGCTCTATTTCCAAGGGTGAATACGACTCCATTAAAGCCAATGCCAGCTCAAGCGCCGCCCAAGTGAAAGCCTCACGAGCCTTATTGGCACAAGCACAAGAGCAATTATCGTACACACAAATCCGCGCCCCTTACGCTGGTATCGTGAAGTCACGCTTAGTCGAAG
The DNA here is from genome assembly GCA_051277445.1 of Bermanella sp. GTDB lineage: Bacteria > Pseudomonadota > Gammaproteobacteria > Pseudomonadales > Oceanobacteraceae > Bermanella. The sequence goes on from JBNMQC010000184.1 coordinate 1,144, forward strand.
TGGGTGAAAGCGTCAGCCCAGGAACACCACTAATGACTGGTTTATCATTAAATGAATTGCGCGCCGTGGCCCATTTGCCTCAACGCTTTATCAATAAGATCAACCAAGACAGTGACCTTAAAGTCACCTATCAAGGCCATCATTTGGATGTCACCAACATCACCATCTTTCCGTTCGCTGACTCAAGCAGCCACAGCTTTAAAATTCGTACTGACATCACCGCCAAAGATGCCGAGCTGTTTCCCGGTATGTGGGTCAAACTGATGTTACCGATTGGCGACGTCAGCACATTGCGCATTCCTGAAACCGCCCTAACCCGAAAAGGTCAAGTGAGTTACGTGTATGTGAAAAAAGGCGAGGGCTTTGCTCTACGTCAGGTGCGCACCGGTGAAAAAAGCACCATGGCCAACAAAACAAACACCAGCGCCTTAATTGATGTATTGGCTGGCCTTAAAGACGGCGATGTCATAGCCCTCGATGCTCAAAGCATCATGGCGGCTCAGGAGATCTAACATGACTGAGCATAATTCATCAGCAAAAGACGCCCCTTTAGGCATCAGCGGCCGCCTGGCTAAAAGCTTTCAAAATAATACCATCACGCCGTTATTGGCTTTGTTTGGTTTATTGCTGGGTTTTTTCGCCATCATGGTGACACCCAAAGAAGAAGAGCCACAAATTGATGTGACCTTTGCCAATGTGTTTATCGCTTACCCAGGCGCCTCGGCAAAAGAAGTCGAGCGCTTAATCAGTACCCCTGCGGAACAAGTACTCAGTGAGATTAATGGCGTCGATGATATCTACAGTGTGTCGCGCCCAGGCATGTCTGTTTTAACCGTCGCGTTTGAAGTGGGCTTGAAACGAGAAACCGCCATTTTAAATTTATACAATCAGGTTTATAGCAATCAAGATTGGTTGCCAGCGAACCTTGGTGCGTCACAGCCAATTATCAAACCGCAAGGCATCGATGACGTACCGATCATGGGGCTGACCTTATTCAGCCAAGACCCAACCGTGACCACCCAGCAACTAACGCAGCTTGCTCACACACTAGAAGTGGAGCTAAAACGCATTGACGGCACCCGTGATATTTATACTCAAGGTGGCCAAAAAGATGTGGTCAACGTGCGTTTAGATCCCGTGCGCTTAAGTGCATACAACCTAACCATTGATGATGTGGCCAATACCTTATTGGCCAGTAACACAGCGGCACCGGCCCATAATATTTATCAGCCTGGTGGTTACATTCAAGTGCAGGCCGGTAATTTTTTAACTCACGCTCAAGAAATCAACCAATTGGTGGTGGGCTTAGCCAACAATAATAGCCCTGTCTACTTATCTGACGTGGCAGAGGTCATAGAGCAAGCCGATATCCCTGATGCCCAAGTGCTGCACTTTGAAAATGGTTTATCGCAAAACCAATCCGCCGTCACATTAGTGATTGCCAAACAGCCTGGTAAAAATGCGTTTGATATCACAAGCGCCGTTGAAAAACGCCTAACGCAATTAAGTAACGTGGTCATTCCCGATAACATCGAAATCACCGTGACGCGAAACTATGGCGATACCGCAAAAGATAAAAGCGACAAGCTCATCGCCAAATTACTATTCGCCACACTGGCGGTGGTGCTCTTGGTCTTAATCACCATGAGCTGGCGTGAAGCCGTGATCGTGGGTGCGGCCATTTTTATCACACTGGCCATCACCTTATTTGCAAGCTGGGCATGGGGCTTTACTCTTAACCGTATTTCCCTTTTTGCGTTGATTTTCAGTATCGGCATCTTAGTGGATGACGCCATTGTGGTGGTGGAAAATATTCACCGCCATATTCACATGGGCGGAAAAAAATTATTAGATGTGATTCCTGCCGCCGTTGACGAAGTGGGCGGCCCAACCATTCTGGCGACCTTTACCGTTATTGCTGCGCTTATGCCGATGGCGTTTGTTTCTGGCTTAATGGGCCCTTACATGAGCCCTATTCCAATCAACGCCAGTACCGGCATGCTCATTTCATTAGCCATCGCCTTTATTGTGACGCCTTGGTTATCGTACAAGCTGCTGAAAAACAATGAAGACAGTACAACTTCTCATGACGAATCCTCTGAGCAATCAGGGCGCATTTATCAATTGTTTAACCGCATCGTGCGCCCGCTGATTCAAGGGGAAAAAGCGGCTAAAAATCGCCTTAAAATGCTCGGCCTAGTAATCGGTTTAATCTTGTTGTCGGTATCATTGCCCGTGATGAAAATGGTGGTGCTGAAAATGCTGCCATTCGATAACAAGTCAGAATTCCAAGTGATTGTGGACATGCCAGAAGGCACACCGATGGAAGAGACATTAGTTGTGTTAGAAGCACTTGGAGAAGAGCTAAAAACCAGCGAATACGTTAAAGACTTTCAACTGTACGCCGGTGTTAACGCCCCAATTAACTTTAACGGCTTAATTCGTCAGTACTACTTACGTAACGAGCCGCACATGGGTGATATCCAAGTGAACTTGGTGGATAAATCCCATCGTGACCTACAAAGCCATGACATCGCTTTATTACTGCGCCCAAAACTGCAAGCCATTGGCTTGGAATATCAGGCCAATGTCAAACTGGCTGAAGTACCACCAGGCCCACCTGTCATGGCGCCCATTGTGGCAGAGGTCTACGGCAGCAATTATGAGCAGCAACTGCAAACGGCCAAAACCCTGCGGGACGTATTCGAGCGCACCGACGATATCATCGATGTGGATGACAGCATCGAAGCACCACAACAAAAAGTGGTAATGAATATTGACCGTCAAAAAGCAGCGCGTCTCACCATTCCTTATGACAGCATTGTCCGCGCCATGGACATTGCCATGGGTGGCAAAGATATAAGCTACCTTCATCATCAAGGCAGTAAGTTTGCATTGCCTATTCGCCTAGAATATCGCGATAGTGATAAAGCCAACTGGGAAACCCTACTGAACACCAAAGTAAGAGGTTTAAACGGGCAGTTAATTGCGATCTCTGAGGTCGTGTCCCTGAAAAAAGAAACCATAGATCACACCATTTATCATAAAAACCTATTACCAGTGGTGTTTGTCAACGCCGATATGGCCGGTGAGCTAGATAGTCCACTGTATGGCTTATTTGATATGTCGTTTGCCATGGACGATGCCGGCGAAAAAGGCGAGTTCGCGCCTGAGCAATACTTCATTAACCAGCCGCAAGTCACCAATAAACCGTCCATCAAATGGGACGGTGAATGGCAAATCACCTATGAAACCTTCCGTGACATGGGCATTGCCTACGGCGTGGGCATGATTTTGATTTACCTATTGGTGGTGGCGCAATTTAAAAGCTACTTAGTACCGCTGATTATTATGGCCCCAATTCCTCTCACCATGATTGGCGTCATGCCTGGGCACGCTTTATTTGGCGCACAATTCACCGCCACCAGTATGATCGGCATGATCGCACTGGCTGGCATCATCGTACGCAACTCCATACTCTTGGTGGATTTCATTAATCAGGAGTTAGATAAAGGCGTGGACCTAGTGGAAGCCGCCATCAACAGTGCCGCCGTACGTACCAAACCCATTATGCTAACCGGCGTTGCGGCCATGACAGGTGCATTCTTCATTCTAGATGACCCCATCTTTAATGGTCTTGCCATTAGCTTAATTTTTGGCATATTAATCAGCACCTTATTTACGCTGATTCTGATTCCTATGCTCTACTACGTGCATAAGCGAAAGCATGTATAAACATGTGAATTGAATATACGCTAGACCATAAAAAAGAAACAAAAAACGCAGCTTAAGCTGCGTTTTTAAATGTTCAAAACCTTTT
>JBNMQC010000185.1:0-4941 GCA_051277445.1 Bermanella sp.
AGTGCAGGCTATGAATCATTTAAGTGATCGTTTGCACGCGAGCTTTTTAGCCCATGGCCAAACGGTGCGCAAACTTCAGCAAGAAACGTTCAATGATGGACTCACCCAGGTTCTCAATAATAAAGGTTGGGATCAGTACCTTTATGACCGCATGAAGCACGAGCAGTTTGCCCCAGGTTGGATGGCACTACTGCAAGTGGATAACTTAGTTCAGCTGAATGAAACCCTGGGTAAAGCTGTGGTGGATGAGCTGTTGGTGCAACTGGCATTGCAGCTGAAAACAGAATCCTCGTTGAACCATGAGCATGTGGGGATTGCCAGAACGGGCGGGGCAGACTTTTGGTTGTTCAGTCCTGACCCACTGGATACTCAATACAAGGTGCGCATTGAAGCCATTCACGACAGCCTAATGCGTTTGTCCTTAGTGCAGCAGCATGGGGCACAGCTTTTCTTTGTGGCCATGCCCGTGCATGAACCTCAAGACCCCGCCAGCTTAAAACACCAATTGGATTTACTCCTGCAGCGCAGTAAGAGTCAGCATGAGAGTTTGCTGATTGGTGAAACAGAGCATCACCCACTGACCAACTGGGTTGAATGGCAACAACGGCTTAAAATCGCCCTACGTGATGAGCGCATTCAGCTGTATTCACAACCCTTGTTTGATGAAACACAAAACATGATTCAGCAAGAGATCCATTGTCGCTTAGTTGAAGACGATGAAGAGCCGTTAATGGCAGGGTACTTTTGGCCCATGGTGGATAAGTTGAACCTATCCCAAGAATTCGACCGTTTAGTGATTCGTCAATGGCAGCGCTTGTTCGAGCAGCAAAAAGACAGCCAAGTATTTAACGGTAAATGGGTGCTCAATATTGCGGGTAAAAGTTTAAATGAGCCAAGCTTTAGGCAGTGGTTTATGGAAGCGGTGACCCGCGACCAGTTACAAAGCTTAATTATTGAGTGCAGTGAGTACACCTTGGCCCATGTCACCGTGAAAACCCAAATGTGGTTGCATGACATGGTTGATAAAGGCTTACGCTTAAGTGTGGATCATGTGGGCACATCGGGCAAAAGCTTTGGCTTTTTAGCCCGTTTTCCCATTTACCAAGGCAAGATAGAGCGTCGTTATATTCGTGATATTCATGAGCACAAAGATAATGCGTTTTTTGTCAGCGGTATGATTCAGGTATTCCAAACCCAAAGCGCATTATGCTTTGCAGAAGGGGTAGAGAAACAAGAAGAAATCGATGCGCTGCTTAAACTGGGTGTGGACGGTGTAATGGGCTTTGCTCTAGGTCGACCTGAGGCGCTGGATATCCCCTTGCCTAACACCGACCCAGAGCCGTCAAGCGATAGCGAAGCGTAATCAATGAAAGTTGATATAAGCGTGATATGACAACCACACTGCGTGGAAAATCTTTGCTATAGTAGCCCCGCACCGTATTCACTGCACCGATTAGGGAGATATCATGGGGCGCTTTATATTATCTGCGTTACTTTTAACCGCGCTAAATGCACAAGCTGAATTAATCATGCTTGATGGCCATGTTCGTGCGATGCCACCTGGGCAACCCAATACCGCCGCCTTTATGCAGCTTAAAAACACAGGCAAGCAAACCGTCACTCTCGTGACCGCTCAAACTCCCGCCGCCAAGAAAAGCGAATATCATACTCATACCATGAATGACAAAGGTGTCATGTCCATGAGTCAGGTACCCAGTATTCAAATTCAGCCTGATGAAGTGTTTCAATTTAAAAGCGGTGCCCATCACGTCATGCTAATGGGCTTGGTAAAACCGTTAAAGCCAGGCGAGAAAATCAGCCTGTCACTACAAGATAACCAAGGACAGACCTATACTTACCAAGTGCCTGTGGTATCGATATTGGATAAAAAGCCAATGAATCATGATCACCACCATCACCATGGTCAGGAGTAATTATGTCTAAGTACAATGAGCGCCTTGATCGATTTTTAGAAGCCGGCTGGATGATGCGTGTGTTGGTGGGCGGTTTGTCCGTTTATCTGGTCATCGCGTTAATCATGGGCATGGTCTTTAGTTCAGAACCAGAACCGTTTGTGGTCACAGAAGTGGCTTCCCAGCACGCCATGGAACACGACCGCCACCTGGCCACCGGTTACACCACCACCGTTACCTTGATGGAAGTGGCCAGTACCTTATTGGATAAACCGGGCGGTTATTTAAGCAATGATGTATTACCTCCTGGCTTATGGCTGGATAACATTCCAAACTGGGAATTTGGCGTACTGGTTCAGGTGCGAGACTTGAGCCGCGCGTTACGTAAAGATTTTAGCCGCAGTCAAAGCCAGTCCACAGAAGACGTAGATCTCGTCATCGCAGAGCCGCAATTTCACTTTGATAACTTGTCATGGGCTCTCCCCGATACAGAAGGTGAGTACCGTCGTGGTATTGAAAAATTAAACAGCTATGCGCTGCGTTTGGCGGATAAGCAACAGGCTCAAGCCCAGTTTTTTGCCCGTGCAGATAACCTGCGTCAGTGGTTAAAAGATGTGGAAACCCGCCTCGGCTCTTTAAGTCAGCGTTTAAGTGCCAGTGTTGGGCAAAAACGTATCAATGTAGACTTAGCGGGCGATAACGCCTCTAGCCAAAGCACTGAGAACGAAGACGAATTTGAAGTGAAGACCCCATGGACTGAAATCGACGATGTGTTTTATGAAGCTCGCGGCAGTGCGTGGGCGTTGATCCACATCTTTAAGGCTTTGGAAGTGGATTTCGCCGATGTTCTGCATAAGAAGAATGCACTTGTCAGCGTTAGACAAATCGTACGCGAACTCGAAGCGACCCAAGACACTGTTTGGTCTCCTATTATTCTTAATGGTGGTGGCTTTGGATTAACCGCTAACCACTCCTTGGTCATGGCTTCTTATATGTCTCGTGCCAATGCGGGCATCATCGACTTACGCGCGTTGCTGTCACAAGGCTAACGTCACTGCATCCTGAGGTTTTGAACCTCAGGATGCACACTTCTATGCTTTATTCCCTGCTTGAACATTGAAATTTCACAAATGGAAATATTCTCATCTACACTCTAAAAAGGATGCTAATTCTTTAAGATGATGGAGTGCACATGGACGTAGCGGAATACCACGCATTTGTTGCTGACTTAGAGCAACGTTTACAGTCTTTGCAAAGTGAGTACATTGCGGATCAAAATGACGCGGCTCAACTAGTGGGGCCGTTACTGGCCATTACGATGTTGGTGAAAAGTGACTTACTACCTTTTGCCCGAGACCGTTACCAAGTGATCGTGAAAGGGCCGCAGTGGAAAATCGCAGAAGATCATATTTTAGGATTGCGCCAAGATGTAGAAAACATGTTGGCAGGCCCAGTCGCCTTTAAGCCCCGCAAACAAGGTTAGAGGCTTTTAGCTGTTTGCGTTAAGATGCCCTCTCTTAAAAAGGGTACAGCGATGCGGCTTGATAAATACATTTGCGACAACACGTCACTGACGCGCTCGTTAGCGACAAAGGCAATTAAATCCGGCCGAATTAAGGTTAATCATAAAAAAGCAAAAAGTGGGTCGGATAAAATTCAGCCGGATACCGACACGGTTTTCTTTGATGGCCAGTTAATCCAATCACAACCTGAAAACCGTTATTACATGATGCATAAACCTGAAGGGGTTGTGTGTGCCAATAGTGACGGTGACCATGGGTTAGTATTTGATTTGATGTCGGGTGAAATCAATCTCAGCAAATTGCACACCGTTGGCCGTTTAGATAAAGACACCACAGGGTTATTACTCATCACTGATGATGGGCAATGGTCGCACCAGATTACCTCTCCCAAGCACCACCAAGAAAAAGTCTATCGCGCCTTTTTAGCTGAGCCATTAATTGCAGATGCCGAGCAAAGGGTTGAGCAGGGCATCTTGTTAAAAGATGAAATTAAACCAACGTTGCCGGCCAAGCTTGAACGCATTACCGATTCAGAAGTGCTCATTCGCATTAACGAAGGGCGCTATCATCAAGTGAAGCGTATGTTTGCCGCCATGGGGAATCGAGTGGTAAAACTTCATCGAGAGTCCATTGGAGATGTCATCCTTGATCCGCAGCTTACACCGGGCGAGTACCGCTTGCTGAGCCACGAAGAAGTGCAGTCTCTTAGCAAAACATAGGACGCTGAATGTTAGATTTACAATCGATGTTACTGCTTACCGCGTTAGCTGGCTTGGCCATGCCCGCTGGGGCGCTTTTGGCAAAGGTTGAACGCCTTCAATCAGACTGGCTAGAGACCGAGTTGCGTCACAGCATTATGGCCTTTGCCGCGGGCGCATTGTTATCGGCCATCGCATTGGTGCTGGTGCCAGAGGGCATTGAACATCTTTCGGCGTCTTGGGTGTGCGTCATGTTCATTGCGGGCGGTTTGGGGTTCATGCTGGTGGATATGGCACTAGAGAAGTGGAACACCCCTGGTAGCCAGTTAGCGGCTATGTTGGCGGACTTTATTCCGGAGTCATTAGCCCTTGGCGCTTTGTTTAGCTTGGGAGGCAGCAATGCAGTACTGCTGGCTCTTCTCATTGGTTTGCAAAACCTGCCAGAAGGCTTTAACGCTTATCGTGAAATGATGGATAAAGGCCAGTTTGCTGCGAATAAGCTGATCATCCTGTTTGTGGCGCTGGCCCTACTTGGCCCGTTATCGGGCTTTATTGGCTACCAGTGGTTGGCTCAGCAGCCTCAAGTCTTATCCTCCATTATGCTGTTTGCTGCCGGAGGGATTATGTACTCCATCTTTCAAGACATTGCGCCAAAAGTGCCTCTCAAAAAGCATCGTTTCCCACCTATGGGGGCTGTACTTGGGTTTGTGTTGGGTTTATTAGGCCACATGCTCAATGCCTAATTGTATTGAGCAGTGATCTAAATCCTGGGTTGATGCGTAAATTGGTACTTAAGTAATAGAAAGT
>JBNMQC010000186.1:0-4881 GCA_051277445.1 Bermanella sp.
GAATTCTCGCCTTGCCAATACCGCGATAATCAATGTCGTGGCTGCCATGTAAAAATAAGGGTTCAACATCCAGAACACCATGGCAAGACAGAAGTAATAAGTCCGAAGGCCGGCGTTGTTGTCATGGCCCGCAACGTCCATTAAACCTGCCATTTGCTGAACAAATCTTTCACGATCCTCATCGGTTAATTCATCGTCCGGCATGGGTGCCGCACCCATTAGCACCGCAGCGAAGCCATATTGGCGTAGGCTCCAGGTAAGTTGAAAGAACGCATAGATCAGCATGACTGCGATTAGAATAAACTTGGTTTGAATTTGTGTCGTGGTCTGTTCAACCGAGAATGGTAACTCCCCTGTCAGCTCAGCAATTTTTGCGGCGGCGGAAACTGCTGTGAAAATAGCGGCCAAGAGTATTAGGGTTGTAGAGGCAAAAAAACCAACGACTCGTTCCTGACTGGCGAGCAATGCGGCATCGGTAACACGCATATCTCGATCTAACATCTGCGTCACCCATCGAACCCGGTGTAAACGCATAGAGTGTGACAGGGATTGTTTATCCCCTTGCTTGGCACGATGCTTTGCATACTGGGCATAGCTAATCCATAGAATGAACATGTAGCCGAGCGCGATAGCATCAAGCCAATCGAGTAACAGAGGCGAGTGAACACCCATTCTTAAAATCCTTATCTTGACCTGATGAATAGTTTTTACGGTTAAGTCATCATCGTTGACCGTTAATTTTTCTGTTTCCGCATAGTGACCAGATTGTTTGATGACAATATTGGTCTGATATTATTCGGTGGCTATATCGGTAGTCGCCAGCGTATCGTAGTGAACCCGGTTCTGAAATTAGTCAGGGCGACAAAAGTCGACCATTGATTTTATCGGCAACTTTTTAAGAGCTCAGAACAATGCAATGATTTTAGTGAAAGTTAATGCATATGCAAGCTAAGCTATAATTTTGAAGCTAAGCTCAACTGTATTCCCCTTTGGGTCGTAAACGCGAATAGATTGAGCGTTACCTTGAGCGCCATATCTTTCAGCGAATTCTCTGACTTCGATACAGTGAAAAGACAGCTGTGCTTGGATAGCCTCTTCTTCGATATGTTCGAGTTGTAGGCAAAAGTGATCTACATTCATGCACGCCTCGTGGGGGAGTGTGGCGGTGATGCTATGCCATAGAATCGTCGATAGCCGCATTAGAACAGGTAGAAGACTATGCTTAACGGGTTGATAAAATTTATTTTAATACTGATTCCGGCGACAACGTTCGCTCAAATACCAGAAAATTATCGATTTTTGGATTTGGGTGGCGAAGTCTTAAACGAGCCTTTTATAAATTTTAATGGTGTCAACCACCGGGCGAAAATGGCTCTCGCGCTAGGCGGAAGCGGCTACTCTTTTCTTCCATTTAATGTGGAAGAAGTGCCTCAAGAGAAAGCCAACCGCATAGCATTGCCAGTTAGTTCAAAAGGAATCCATTATAATATTTTTCAATTAGAGCTTGGTGAAAATAATACGCTAAGCAACACGAAGTATGATCTTGAGATGTTTATGGATCCTGACAACCTATCAGATGGTTTCAAGATCACCGCTGCGTGCTCGAGCAGCCTGCCCAAATCGGAATTTGCCGCATGTGCAGGTTAACATCCCAAACCAAAACCCTGCGCATTATTTTATTTATTCAGAAAATATCCCTTTATCTTTACAAAATGATTACAAGCAGATTATGGACTGGCTTGTTGAGATGGCGCTCGGGTACGACCGATTCGTTCTTTTTGCTTATGAACTCGAAGACCAAAAGCAGTTCAGTCTACAGCAAATAAATTAAATAGGATTTAAGGATGAGAATGGCAAAAAAGTGGAGTCGATAGACTATGTGCACTCAAAGAGATCTTGCCTCGGCGGGTTTGGTGAAAATAGAAATTGGTCTAAAGGTGAATATTCTTTGTGTCTGCAGCCGAACCCGCTGACCGATCCTGGTTTGGAACCCGAGTTTGAAGTTACACCCGAGATGTTTTATATCAATCGTATATTACATGGCCTCTTGCATGAAGCGTTTCACCACACTCAGAGAGCTCATAGTCTAGGAAGATCTATGGGGACAAAGGACGCTTGCGTATTGGCGGGCGAATTCCACCTGCCTGCACTATTTACCTGTGAATTGAAGATGAAGAACGATCAAATGATCTAGCGATTGACCAAACAAAATCACCCTGTTCGTACCGGTCCCAGATACAGGCCTTCATTGACAGGGTGTATTTCAAACGGATTCGGTAGGACACGATGCGCACTCCACTTTTTACTTACAATAGCAGTGTGTTGCGTTGACCAGTTGAACTGACAACTCATAGCGGACGCTGGGAAAATTAAGATAGCGCATCTCCTCCATGCTGATGAGACTGCGACTCATCCCAATCCGCAAAATGCTGCACAAGAAAATCAATAGCCAATCGCACACGTAATGCCATGAAACGCTTGTTCTGATACACGATCCAACTGCTGGTCCCTTGCCCCCAAAAAGGTTCAAGTATTGGTACTAGTTGCTCACTTTCTACAGCTTCTTTAAACGTGCTTTTCGGCATGTAGGCCACTCCCAATCCTTTTTTGCAAGCACCTAACACCACATTGGCATTATTGCTGCGCCACCTCCCTTTTACTTTTACGACTTCTTTATTACCATCAACATTGAACTCCCACGAGTCATTATTGGAAACAATGCAGCTGCGATTCTTCAAATGTACTGGGTGTTTAGGCGTGCCATGCTTTTGCAAATACTTTTTGCTGGCTACGGCCATCATGGGGCGGTTGATGAGTTTACGGGCAATTAAGTTCGAGTCATGCAACTCACCATAGCGAATTGCAAAGTCAATGCCGTCCTCCAGCAGATTCACCAGACGACTATTGAGATCAAGATTAACGGTCAGCTCAGGATGCTGGGAGCCAAACTCCATTAAGGCTGGGGCCAAGAAATGCTCGGCAAACCCACCGGCAGCGCTGACTCTTAAGGTTCCACTCAAGTCGACCTGTTGTTGATTGAGTTGCTCGTTCGCTTGCTGCAGCCCCACCACCAGACCTCTAGCCTGCTGATAATATGCGCTTCCGTTCTCTGTCAGGGTCACCAAGCGGGTCGATCGGGCTAAAAGTGCGCAGCCCAGCCGCTTCTCCAAACGGGCAACCTGCCGACTAACGTGGCTTGTACTGCAGCCCAACTGCTTGGCTGCAGCTGAGAATCCGTTGGCTTCGGCCACTGCCACAAACTCAATAATTCCATCGAAACTGTCCATTTGGGCCCTATTGTTGCTATATAGCAATAGTGTTTATCTATTCCGCATATTATCATCAGTACGGCAATGAATTAAAGTAGCTACGCGGTTAACAAATAACCCCAAAAACTGAATTACGCAACGAGGCACGACCATGAAAAAAGTACTTATCCCCGTAACTAACCATGCAACTTTAGGCACAACTGACCAAGAAAACGGCACCTTTGCTCCAGAGCTAACCCACGCCGTGCATGTACTAAAAGAAGCTGGCATCGACTACGAAGTAGCATCTATTAAAGGTGGTAAAGCACCTATTTACGGCCAAGACATTGAAGGCGATGACGTGAACTCCAGCATGCTAGCCGATGAAGATTTCCAAAACCGTGTGAACAACACGATCCCTGTGTCTCAGGTAAATATCGCTGATTACGACGCAGTCTTCTACCCAGGCGGGTTCGGGCTGCTATCTGATTTAGCGGCTAATGAAGACTTTGCCAAATTAAGTGCAGAACATTACGAAAACGGTGGCATCTTGGCTGCAGTATGTCACGGCCCAGCCGCTCTCCTCCCGATCAATTTGAGCAACGGCGAATCTTTGCTTGCGACCAAATCCGTTACTGGATTTACCCGTGAAGAAGAGATCGACTACGGCACTATTAATGACGTCCCATTCCTACTCGAAGAAGCGCTAACGCGCGCAGCGGCTCGCTTCAATAAAGTTCAGCCATGGGGTTCATTCGTAATCGAAGATGGTCGCGTTATCACCGGTCAAAACCCTGCTAGCGCACATGCCGTTGGCGAAGCCATCGTTAAACAGCTGACTAAATAACGGTAGTTGCATCTAGGTAGGCTCCTCTTATTGCGAAAGCGGAGCCTCACTAGCTCTATAAGGTATTGACACGTTAACTATCCAAATCTTTAAAAACCGCCAACTACCGCTGCTATGTCGCCACTACGTTTTCCCAAAACGCGAAGGCGCGCAGTCGAAAATGGCGATAGGTTTCTGCTGACACTAAGTGGCGCCCTAGATTAAAAAAATTGCACACAGCTGCATGGGCATCTAAAAAACGTTGTGCCTGCTCCATCGATTTGAACTTCGGCATACCCCGCGCTCTGGCTCTCGTCGGTTCGTGCGACAACTCGGCTCCATTGTTGGCGTATTGCGTTGTGTCATGAATCGCCCTGAAATGACCTCTCTGTGCGCCACGCTGCAGCCTCTCAATTTTTCCGTGACGATCTTGCGTGGCTCGCCTTTATGTTGATACAAAGCCGTTTAAAGAAGCGCTTCGCAGCCTTTTCGTCATACCTCTTCTGCAGGAATACATCAACCGCCTCATTATCTTAGTGAACGCCCTACGAGAGCGATGTTGCTTTGCGTGAATCTTCACAAAGGCCTCATCAATGAAGAAGGTGTCGCCATAACCATGATGCTTTGTTATTAACTTTTTTAAATATTTAGAACCACACGTATTGCATCACAAGCGGATGACTTCACAGCTGACCGTGACGCCCGCTCGGCCATTAAGTCCTCAATGACTCAGTTTGAATCGGTGGTGAAGCCATACGGCATATTGAATGATTTCAGGCGGGAATCAGTGATGCTTGATCATTTTTG
>JBNMQC010000187.1:0-4817 GCA_051277445.1 Bermanella sp.
CGTACACAGTCTTGTCATCAATCAATACTTCGCCGATGTCTTGGCGTAGGTAGTCACGAATCGCGCGAATAACAACATTGCTTTCTTGCAGCAATAGACAAGGGGCTTTGCGGCTATCGGATGCGCCTTTAATGGAATCCCAAAGTAGGCATAGGTAATCTAAATCCCACTGTAAGTCTTCAGCTGCTCGGCCAATACCTGCGGTACGAACGATCACGCCCATATTGTTAGGCACGGTGACGTCGCGCATAGCATCACGAATTTGGTTGCGTTCATCGCCTTCAATACGACGAGAAATACCGCCAGCACGTGCGTTGTTTGGCATTAATACCAAATAACGACCAGCCAAGCTGATCATGGTAGTCAGTGCAGCGCCTTTATTGCCGCGCTCTTCTTTATCTACCTGAACAATGACTTCTTGGCCTTCTTCGATCACATCTTTGATGTTCGGACGGCCAGATGCGGAGGCTTTAAAGTATTCGCGAGAAATTTCTTTAAGAGGCAGGAATCCGTGACGTTCAGCACCAAAGTCCACAAATGCGGCTTCAAGGCTTGGCTCTATGCGGGTAATTTTGCCCTTATAGATGTTCGCTTTCTTTTGTTCACGGGTTGTAGGTTCAATATCCAAATCATACAGGCGTTGGCCATCGACTAGCGCAACTCGCAACTCTTCTGACTGAGTTGCGTTAATTAGCATTCTTTTCATTAACTTTTAGAGCTCATATTTGTGTGGTTCTGATATGAATCACAAGGGTTGAGCTAATCAAAATATTTATGCGTGCTTTGCGTGGATTTCTATACCGACTCTAGGACTGACTGCTTCCACGCAGGGGTGTTTAGCTTGTTTTACTATGAATTTGCTAACACCGACACGAAACATAAGCTGATTTAGCAAGACCCCTTGCTCAATCAGAACGTATCGTTTTTTCTTATTTAGCGGCAATTTGGCCGCTAAATGCCAAAATTCCGGGAAGTTTATATCTAACATTCCCAAACTTACGTTATCATCCGGGCCCAATGTTGTTTGGGGCGCTTTAGCCCTGGGTACAACCGGAATGGCTGAATATAGCAAAGATTAGCAGTGCGTCAAACCGGTTTTTCTTAACTACGAGTTTTATATGTCTGAAAGTTCTAAACGCGAGGTCATTTTTGAAGAAGTCAGCCTAGATTATGCGGGACAACGTCTAGACAACTTCTTAATGAGTCGCATGAAGGGTGTGCCTAAGTCCATGGTGTACCGTGTCATCCGGAAAGGTGAGGTTCGGGTCAATAAAGGTCGTACTAAGCCAGATTACAAATTAAAAGCAGGGGACTTGGTCCGAATTCCGCCTGTACGAGTAAAAGAAGAGTCAAAGATAGAGAATGTACCGGACAAGCTGGCGCATGATATCGAGACCGCCATCTTGTTTGAGGATGATTATTTGATCGCCGTTAATAAGCCAAGAGGTATGGCGGTTCATGGTGGCAGTGGAATCAGTCTTGGTTTGATTGAAGCTTTACGCGTGATTCGTCCAGATTCTAAGCGCTTAGAGTTGGTTCACCGTTTAGATAGAGATACCTCGGGGGTTATCTTGGTGGCCAAAAAACGGTCAGTATTAGTTGCGCTCCATGCCATGCTGCAAAAAAAGTCGGGTATTCAGAAACGATATTGGGCGCTTGTTTATGGTGGTTGGCCCAAACATATGAAAGAAGTGACGGCGCCTTTGCTAAAAAATGAGTTGCAGTCGGGTGAGCGCATTGTTCGTGTGTCTCAGCAAGGCAAGCCTTGTCATACTCGTTACTCCATTGAGCGGCGCTTTGAGGGTTTTACTTTGTTAAATGCGGAGCCGGTGACGGGGCGAACTCACCAAATTCGTGTCCATTGCCAATTTGCAGGCCATTCTATTGTTGGTGACGAAAAGTACGCCACAGATGATGAACTTAAGCAGGCAAAAATAGCAGGGGGTAAGCGTTTGTTTTTGCATGCCAAATCGTTACGTTTCATCCACCCGCAGACCCAAGAAAAGCTGACCATAGAAGCGCCCTTGGATGCACTGTATGAGTCGTTTTTGAAATCGTTAGTGCCTGTTGTAAATTAAGAGAATAAATGAAATATCAAGCTGTTGTTTTTGATTGGGATGGCACGTTGGCTGATTCTACAGGGCGAATTGTCGAATCCATGCAGTGTGCGGCTAAAGATTTTGATCTGCCATATCGAAGTGAGTATGACGTTAAGCAAATCATTGGCTTAGGTCTGCCTGAGGCGATTATCACGCTATGGCCTCAGCTTGAGCGTGATCGCACTGTGGTTAAGGGGGTTGCCAAGCAATATGGCCTTCATTATCAGGATGAGCAGCGTACCGAAGTGGTTTTATTTGATCATGCGTTGGAACTGATTGGGCAAATTAAAACTCTTGGTTTAAAAGTGGCTGTGGCTACAGGTAAGAGTCGGGTTGGTTTGGATCGGGCATTGGGTCAATTTGAGCTGGCTTCTGTGTTTGATGATACTCGCTGTGCGGATGAGACCCGCTCAAAGCCTCATCCATTAATGCTCCATGAGCTTTCTTCGTCGTTGGATGTTGATAGTGAGAGGATGTTAATGGTGGGTGATACCCAATTTGATCTCGATATGGCGCATAATGGTGGTATGGATTCGGTTGCTATTACTCATGGTGCCCATAGTTTAGAAAAATTACAGCTCAGTAAGCCCATGCTAGTGGTGGACAACCTTAAACAGTTGTCGCAATGGTTATCTGCGCAGTCTGAGTTTGTGCTTAAAGAAAATTGAAATTAAGGATAGGGAAAACACATGTATCAAGATCCTGTTGATCGACCACAATCCGATAAAGAGTGGAAGTTAATTGAAAAAGTGGTTGGTAGTATTAATACCGAGCAGCGCAGGGCCAGACGCTGGGGTATCTTTTTCAAGTTAATGACCTTTGCATACCTGTTTATTGCATTGGCTATCTTTGCGCCTAGTAATATCGACACTCAAGACTTGGGAGCGGATGGTGAATTTACGGCCATGGTGGAAGTGAAGGGTGTAATTGCAGATGGCGAAGAAGCGTCCGCCGATTTAATTGTCACAGGCTTGCGCAAAGCGTTTGAGGCAGAGGGAACTAAAGCGGTTGTGCTGAGAATCAACAGCCCGGGCGGTTCACCTGTTCAGTCTGGTTATGTATACGATGAAATCATGCGATTGCGTGAGTTACATGTAGATATTCCTGTGTATGCGGTTATTTCTGATTTAGGGGCATCAGGTGCTTATTATATTGCCGCTGCTGCCAATGAAATCTATGCCGACAAGGCCAGTCTAGTTGGCTCTATTGGTGTGGTGGGCTCTGGTTTTGGTTTTGTTGATGCCATGGACAAGCTTGGGGTCGAGCGCCGTCAATTTACATCAGGCGAACATAAGGCCTTTTTAGACCCATTTACGCCACTGAACAAAGAAGAAAAGGTTTTCTGGGAAGGGGTGCTTGCCACAACCCATAAGCAATTTATCGATCAAGTAAAAAAAGGCCGAGGCGACAGATTAGCAGACGATGCTAAGCTGTTTAGTGGGCTGGTTTGGACAGGAGAGCAGGCCTTATCGCTAGGTTTAATCGATGGTCTGGGTAGCACGAGTTATGTGGCTCGAGAGTTGGTTGGCGCGCAGAAGATTGTTGATTTTACGCCTCAGCCGACTCCATTTGAGGCGCTAGTGGGTCGCTTTGGTGCTTCTATGGGCAAGAGTCTGGCCACTGCGTTTGGTGTGAGTAATACACCAATTAGCTTAAAATAGCGGTGAAAGCTTGATTTTACTTGAAAAAACGTCAAATAGTTTTGACATAACCTAACCCCATGAGTACCATTGCGCGCACTATGAACCAAGGTTTATTTCCAGTACGGGTTGATCCGATTAAATGTGTGGAACAAGAAGCTGAATTCAGCGTTTCCATACAAGTCTCCAAGCTAGAGCGGTTGCAAAACTTTCTACAGGATGACAGCGGTGAATCTCAAGTTGAAATCCAATTTGGTCATGACCAACAAGGTAACTCCTTGTTACGTGGCCAGTGTCAAGCACAAGTACGCATGACATGTCAGCGCTGTATGAACCCGGTTGATGTGGAGTTATCCACAAACTTTGAGCTCGGTATCGTGTTTAGCGATGAGCAAGCAAAGCATCTTCCAAAGCAATACGAACCTGTTATTGCTGAACGAGATGATTTAGTACTGCTACCCGTAATCGAAGATGAGTTAATTCTCAGCCTGCCGATGTATGCTTATCACGCCCAGTGCGATGATAATGAGCTAGTCGCAAAAGCTGAAGAAATGAAGCCAGTGCCGGTTGAAACAGAAGCGCCGAATAATCCGTTCAGCGTACTTGAGCAATTAAAGAAATAGTAGGAGAGCCTAATGGCTGTTCAAAAGAGCAAAAAATCTCGTTCACGTCGCGGTATGCGCCGTTCTCACGATGCACTAACTACTCGTGCATTGTCTATCGATCCAACTTCTGGTGAGACTCACATCCGTCACCACGTGACTGCTGATGGTTTCTACCGTGGTCGTAAAGTTGTTGAAGTACAAGACAGCTAATTATGGTCACCATTGCAATTGACGCAATGGGCGGGGACCACGGTCCCCGCGTGACTGTTCCAGCTGCGCTATCCTCTCTAGAAAAACACCCTGATCTCACAATCCTTCTTTATGGCAATCGTGCCAAATTAGATCCTTATTTACACCAATCTACAGCAAGTTCGCGTTTAAAAATCGTCCATACTGAAGAAATGGTTTCATGTGGCGATCGCTCATCAGCGGCTTTGCGCAAAAAACAGTCATCTATGCGCATGGCAGTGGAT
>JBNMQC010000188.1:0-4807 GCA_051277445.1 Bermanella sp.
ACCTGCTGGTAAGTTGGATAAGATTTCATCAATACGCTGACGAACACCAATACCGACTTCAACAACGTTAGCTTCAATGTTGGCAGCCACCGCCAAGGTAATAGCAGGCTGGCCATTATGACGAATTAAAATATCTGGAATGTCCACCACATCAAACGTCACTTGAGCGATATCTTTGATGCGAATTTGACTAGTCGAGCCCGGTAAGCCCAGTGTGATATTTTCAATGGCATCCACATGAGACTCAACGCCCCCCACAGGAATACGAATTCGTTGGCCATCAATATGTAATCGACCACTGCCGTATGGGCGAAGGCTATACGCTAGTGCGTTTTTTACATCCGGTAAAGAAATGCCCAGGTTTGCCAGTTGAGACGTATCAATATGCACCGTGATTTGTTGCTTCAATACCCCTTCAACGGACACCTTGGTCACATTAGGCACGGTTAATAAATCACGACGAATAATACGAGAGAATTCACGTAGCTGGTAAGGCGTGAAAT
Organism: Bermanella sp.; assembly: GCA_051277445.1. Classification (GTDB taxonomy): domain Bacteria; phylum Pseudomonadota; class Gammaproteobacteria; order Pseudomonadales; family Oceanobacteraceae; genus Bermanella. The sequence continues at coordinate 504 of JBNMQC010000188.1, forward strand.
CGGGTGCAGTCAGTGCGTAATAAAGGCCGTATACATCGCCAAAATCATCTGCCACTCGAATCGGCTGAACACCAGTGGGCAGGGAATTCTGCACATCGGACATACGCTTACGTAACTCGTCCCAAATTTGTGGTAATTCATGACCATCAAATGTGGGCTTCATTTCCACTGTAATTTCAGACACACCAGGCTTAGACACAGAGTTTACAGAATCAACCTGTGACATTTGCTGAATAGCAGTTTCTAGGGGTTCCGTGACCTCTTTTTCGACTTGCTCAGCACTGGCACCAGGGTAAGCCGTAATGACCATTGCCTGTTTAATCGTAAAAGAAGGGTCTTCTAATCGGCCAATTTCACCCAAGCCAATCAAACCACCAATTAAGCAGATAACAACCAGCAGCCAGGTATTCACTGGCGTGCGGATGGACGCCTTTGCAATATCCATAAGTTAGCCCCTTACTGCACGCTAAAAGGGCGAACAAGCAGCCCTTCTTTCATTTGTGTCACACCGGCGGATACCACTTTTTGGTTTTCTTCTAAACCAGACAATACCGCTACCCAGCCTTCTACCATGGGCCCTACCGTGACCACCTGAGAGCGAATACGCTGGGTATTTTCGTCATAAACCCAGACAGACATGGTGTCATCCGCGGCGGTGACTAATGCGCTTACTGGTACACCCAGTACCGCTGGCATCGTGTCGTCACTGCCTTTAAGGGTAACCGTGGCGCGAACGCCCGGTGTGATTTCAACGCCTTTCAATGCATCCATGGCATACACCACTTCATAGGTTTGGCTAACTGGGTCTGGTTCGGTTGAATACTCCACATATTCAATATCAAAATCTTTATCAATTGCGCCATCAATATAAGCCGATGCTTTAGCAATTTGAGAACGACTGTATTCGCTCACTAAGCGTTCTGGAATATCAAATTTGAAATGGATACGAGATAAGTCTTGTAGACGGGCGATGGGAGTCCCCGGATTAATGAAGCCTTTGTTTTCGATCAAACGCTTAGACACCATGGCGTCAAACGGGGCTTTTAATACGCTGTACTCTAGGTTGGCCTTGGCGTTTTCCAGCTCAATTTTGGCTAACTCGTAACTCACTTCGGCATTATCAACGGATTTTTCCGAGCCAATCCCTTTTGTCGCGATGGCTTTCACACGTTTAAGCTCTAAACTCGCTTGTTTCACCTTCACTTCAGCCATACGCACAGCACGTTCAAATGGTTCTGGCTCTAATTGAGCAATCACACGGCCTTTCTTAATGGTTTTGCCTTCCGGCAAGTTCACCGACTCTAAGCGACCACTTACTCTAAAAGCCAGATCCACTGTGGTCTTCGCCATGACTTTCGCTGGAAACGTAAACTCATGTTCCGTTGTGGCATTTCTCACTTTGGCCAACTGCACAACAACGGCCTTTTCTTGCACTTGCTGAACGTCGTCACCATTACCACAACCCACCAAGGCGGTTATGATCAATAAGGCTAAAAAAGAACCCTTATGTCCCATGTGTTTATCTCCAAGTTATTCCATCTAAGCATAGTCGCGACTTGGTCATCGACCAGGCACTGATATTTTGATGCGTATTTGTAGCACATTGACAGGTTTACACATAGTGTTAATCTGTCAATCAGATCCCCGTATCAGGCAAAACACCTATCTAAATTTGCAACAGTGAGCGACTAGGTAACAACATTGACCACAAATACAGAGCAAAAAGTCCTCGCCAGTGCGAGACAATGCTTTTTTAGGCATGGCTACAAAGCCAGCAACATGACCCTAATCAGTGAGTACTCAGGTTACTCCCGTGCGACTATTCATAAGTATTTCAAAAATAAAGACGATGCATTTCGTCAGGTCTTTCACCGTTTCCAGCAGCAGGCTAATGAGGCATGCAAACCGATTATGGCTCAGCGACTTGAGTGCTGGGAACGTATCCATCTGATCATGCAGACATGGCTAAAGCCCACGTTTGATGAAGTGAGTGATCAATTCATTCTTAACGATTTGAAATACCACGTCCAACAAGTGGCTGAAGATATCTTCAAACAAGCAAGGCAAGGTATTGAGGATATGTTGTGCGAAATCCTGCATAACGCTGAATTAAAAAAGGAAGTGTCTCTCACAAACCTTGGTGTGAGCCCTCGAAAACTGGCTAAACTATTATTGGCCAGTTTAGACGGCTTAAGGGGACACTTAGAAAAACAAGATTTAGAACAGGCCAGTCAAGATATCTTGCGTATTTTTAAGTTAGCTTGTCGCTAGGGGAATGATCGTTAGGTAGTGGCTTTTTTTGCTGGCGGCGAGATTGCGCATACAAATCATTAAAGACATTAAAATAGGCATCCAGTGCTTGTCCAGCTCCCACCTGCTTATGTTGAATCAATAACTCTATGGCCACTTCAACAGTACACAAATGAAACTCATCCGGTGCTTTGCGCAGTTTGTATTGGCTGTGACGCTGGGTGTTTAACGGCAATACTGGTAGCGCCTGCAAGTATTCACTCAATCGAAACATGCGCCCTGCTTGTCGCCAGCTGCCATCTAAAATAATAAATAAAGGCATTTTACCGTCTTGGTCATCGGCCTGCCATACCACTCGATCCTCATACCCTCCCCGATCACCAGGAAAAATAATATAAGGTTGGAACGCTGGATTGTTCAGTAAACTCAAAAACTCAGGGTCAGGCTCAGTGCGGTGCCAATAAAAGCGATGGGTATAGTCTGGTAGGATATGTTCAATCAAGCGACCCGTATTACTGGGCTTGTAGCTTTCCTCTTTATGCATCAACAAACAGATATGCACTTGGTGTGAATCGGTTTGTTTAAAAGCCTGCTGGTGTGCGCACAAACAATACCCTTCGGCCATTAAACACAAAGGACAGCGCTTTACATTACTGCCCTTTGCAAGATACGGCTTGCGCGGCGCATCAGCTTGGAATGCCACTTAATACAGCCTACTTAACGATTTCATTAATTTGCAGTGAAACACGTTTAGTCTGACTACTCATAACAGCGCTCACACCTTGGATATCACCTGATTTGGCATTACCGACACCACTTTTACTGATACGAGCAGTGATCACCACATTTTCAAATTGGCTCAAACGCAGCGCTGGCATCATCGCCATGGAATCATCAAGCGTCACCGTCACAGGCCACTCACTGACCGTTAAGCGCTTAACAGCGAGCGGCATCGGAGGACCATTTTCTGCTTTGGCTAAAACAAATAGATCAGCCTCTTTCGGTAACTTAGACACCATTTCTTGAGCAATATTCACCGTTACCTGAATCACTGCAGGTTTTACGGCATCTTCTTGCGCTTTAATTTGGGCGCGTTCTTCTTTAGTCATTTGCTCTAAGGCTTTGTCAATGCCGCCTTGAATGGCCGCTGCATTTGGATTTGAAACCGGCATCATACTGATCAATCGCTGCCAATAACCAACAGCTTCCACAAAACGTTGTGCGTCGTAGGCGGCCACCCCTAATAAACCCAAAGACGTTTCATCATTAGGGTTAATCGACAACACATCTTTTAACAATGACTGCGTCGCCGCATCGAGCTTGCGGTCATTTGCAAAAAACTGAGCCTGGGCCAACTGAGCCATGGCAACGGCCTGATCTTGCTTAGAGTCCACTGGCAACAGCTGAAGTGCTTGAGTGAAGCCAACCACAGCCTGATCAAATCGGCCCATATCGAAATTTAAACGACCAAGCAGATACCACATTTCAATGTCATCTGGAATTTGCTGGGTTTGCACATCAAGACGCTCAATTAACTCTAAAGCATCCTGCTCACTAAAAGTAGTTTGGCCACTTTGTTGTAATAGCTGGGTGATCGCCAATTCATTTTCAGCCCCTAACTTGATGTAAAGGCCAACGCTGACAATCGCAATCAAAATCACAGACGGCACAAACAACCATTTGCCCTTGCTGGAAGCTTGATCATGAGTCTGCTCTAAACCCTCTTCTTGATCTTGGGTGTCCGCCAATAAATTCAGTTTCACTTCTTGGCTTAAGCTTTCATATTCGGCCGCACCAATTCGCCCTGCATTTAAATCGGCTTCTAAGTCACTCAATTGGGATTTATAAATCACCACATTGCTATCTTGTCTCTTCACTTCACTGCCACGCAGTGACACAAACAAAGGCAAACACAATACAAATACAGCCAACAAAAGCAGTGCCGCGATACCTAACCACAAACTAAACATGGTCATCCCCTTTATCTTTTTCTAATAACTCATTAATGCGCTTTTGCTGATCAATCGATAAATCCTGCGATACCGTTTCGCTTT
>JBNMQC010000189.1:0-4802 GCA_051277445.1 Bermanella sp.
TTGCCAGGTTTTATCGGTAATCGCCTTCAAGAAGCCCTATGGCGCGAAGCCTTGCATATGGTCAAGAATAAAGAGTGTTCAGTTGAGGATATCGACAAAGCCATTGCCTATGGCCCCGGTTTACGTTGGGCGATTATGGGACATTGTCTGACTTACCATCTTGGCGGTGGTCAAGGCGGTATGGCGCATTTATTAGATCATTTTGAAGAGTCGCTAGAAGCACCTTGGACGCGATTAAAAGCACCCAAATTAACGCAAGAATTGAAAGATGACATGGTGGCAGGGTGTTTAACCCAAGCCAACGGCGCATCGATCAATGAGTTAATTCAAGAGCGAGATGATTGCTTGATTCGCATCATGCAGACGTTGGATGAATACCGTCAAGAAAAAGGCATTAGACGTTAATGATTGATTATGAAGCTAGCATATGGGAATTAAAAGTAGGCTAGTTTCTACCTAATTGTTAGCAGAGGATCACTAATAAAAACCCTCATAATAAAGATTTGGTGTTTGTAGAGCACCATCAACTCAAACTAGGTGGGCGAAGTTAGATGTTAGAAAACAAAAGAGAACAACCTGCAATAGAATGCAGAAATGTATGGAAAATATTTGGTGATCGATCGGTTGAAGCTCTGCATGCCGTAAAAACCAAAGGACTAACCAAAGATCAAGTGCACGAAGAGTACGATTGTGTCGTTGCTGTGGCAAACGCGAGTTTTCAAGCGTTAGAAGGGGAGATATTTTGCATCATGGGGTTATCAGGGAGTGGTAAATCCACACTGGTACGCCATATCAATCGTCTCATTGAGCCCACGGCAGGTGATATACTGATTGAAAATGAAGATATCAATGCATTAGACGCGAAGCAATTACGTAAAATTCGTGCTGAGAAAATTGGCATGGTATTTCAACATACGGCGTTATTACCCCATCGTACCGTACGAGAGAATGTGGCATTAGGACTTGAATTACGCCATGTAGATGAATCGCACCGACTGAATATAGCGCAAAAAAAACTGGAATTAGTTCAACTCGATGGATGGGAAGATCGTATGCCATCTGAGTTATCTGGTGGCATGCAGCAGCGAGTTGGCCTCGCTCGTGCTATGGCGGCAGACCCTTCTATTCTTTTAATGGATGAGCCTTTTAGCGCATTGGATCCTTTGATTCGACGCCAGTTACAAGACCAGTTTCTAGAACTCGCCAGAAAGATGAACAAAACCACCATATTCATTACGCACGATTTAGACGAAGCCATTCGTATTGGTAATCGTATCGCAATTATGAAAGATGGCGAAATTGTACAAATAGGCACACCGGAGCAAATCATCACGGCGCCTGCCAATGATTATGTGGCGGAATTTGTAAAAGACATCTCGCGTTTAAAATTGGTGTCTGCCCAATCGATAATGCGCCCAATTGAAGATTATTTGAAAGAGAACACCTTGGATCAGAACCTCTGCCCAAGAGCGCCACACGATGCGGATCTTGATGAGCTGATTAATTTAGCCATTGATCATGAAAATCCTATCCTTGTCTTAAAACAAGATAAAGAAGTTGGCGTGATTACCAAACGTCAATTATTGCGTGGCATACAAGGGAGAGATGCAAATGAGTGATTCTGCTAAGCAAGAAACAATGACGAATGCTAAAGAAGGCAATAATCCGCCCTTAAGTAAGAAAGAAATTGATGGTTTAAAGCGATTTCTGGGCAGTTCAATAGAATACTATTTGCAGTCGTTTAATGAAATTATCCAAGGTAAGAAATACAAACTTAATCTAGCGGCGGCGATGGCTGGACCTTTGTGGGCAGCGAGTCGTAACGTCTGGTTTTTATTTTGGGCCTTATTAGTGACCGATATACTGGGCTGTATTTCGATTGCCAGAAGCCTTTGGAGTGCAGACGCTTACCCTGAGGCTAGTGTTGCAGTCGGTCTTGGTGTCCTTGTTGTTGGTCGATTGATTGGCGGCAGCGTCGCAAACAGTTTGTATTACAATTTCTACAATAAATGGCGAATTAATAACGACTTATTAAAAGGTACTAGCAGCAATAGAATAATGAAAGGCGTAGCACTGATCGCTGCCATTTACCCTTTAACGGTTTATAAGTTTAGTGCAGCACAAGTTATCGATGCCTTAGACACCTTTCCAACCAGCCGTAAAATCGCTTCGACCACAGCAAATAGTATCGATGCTTTTGTTGAATGGTTAACGATTTCGTTTGAAGATGTTTTTGATTCGATTACTTGGGCTATTCGCGGCATGCTCGATTTTCTTGAGCTGTTGTTTATTGGTACGCCTTGGCCTGTGATGGCGCTGCTATTACTTTTATTGTCATGGAAAATGGCAGGTTGGAAAGTGGTGGCGTTTACTGCTGCTGCCTTGACGTATCTAGGGGCATTTGGCTTCTGGGATAAATCAATGAGCACCATGGCGTTGGTCGGTGCTTCGGTGTTTATCTGCTTACTCATTGGTGCGCCTTTGGGCATTCTTGCCGCCAAAAACCCTCGTTTTAACAGAATTCTAAATCCCATCTTGGATGTGATGCAGACCATGCCGAGTTTTGTTTATCTGATTCCTGCCATTGCGTTCTTTTCAGTCGGCAAACCGCCTGCGGTATTAGCGACAGTAGTATTTGCTATGCCGCCGATGATCCGATTAACCGCGTTAGGCATTCAGCAAGTGAGTCCATCGGTCATTGAAGCGATGTTGGCATTTGGGGCGAGCCCGAATCAGGTCTTGTTTAAGGCGCAATTGCCGTTGGCGATGCCGTCTATTATGGCGGGGATCAACCAAAGCATCATGATGAGTTTGTCTATGGTGGTGGTAGCTGCGTTGATTGGCGCGGGAGGACTTGGGTACGACGTTTTGTCTTCTTTGCAGCATCTTGATGCAGGTAAAGGTCTGCTGGCGGGTCTTGCGATTGTGTTGTGCGCGATGATTTTGGACAAAATTATCCAAGGGCATCATCGAAAAGCATAAGTTCTTAATAGCATAAACATAATTTTGGTCTAGGAGCATTTATTGAGTTTGATAAATAACTGCTTTTACTTGGATTGTTAATGAAAAATAAAGAGGAAATACCAATGAAGAAAGCACTAACAATATTTGGGTTAACTGCCGCTGTGGGGGTAAGTATATCCCAAGGCGTAAGCGCCAAAGAGACGATCGTTATTGGTGAAGTAAGCTGGGACGCTTCTCTTGCTATTGAGAACGTATTGAAGGTTGTCATGGAAAAGAATTTCAATGTGGATGTTGAAATCATGTCTGCTGATCAGGCGGCTATATGGTCAGCGATGGATAAAGGTAAAGGCAGTATTGATGTTCATCCAGATATTTGGACATCCTCTCAAACGGAACCTTGGGCGAAATTTATCGCAAAAGGCGGTAAAGAAAGCGTTCGAGCTAACAAAACGCCTTATTTAGGAACCGATGGTTTTTATATTCCAGGCTATATCCAAGATGAGTACGGTGTGAAGTCTGTTTATGACTTGGCGAAACCAGAGATTGCTAAATTGTTTGATGCTGATGGCGACGGGCTAGGTGAATACTGGCCTGGTGCGCCGGGTTGGACAGGAGTGAAAATCAATCAAATAAAAGCTAAAAGCTATGGGTTTGATGAGTATTTTGAACCTATTATCGTGTCGGACTCCATTATTAAGGCTCAGCTTAAGACCGCTTATCGTAAGAAAGAAGGTATCTTGTTTTATTACTGGACACCAGAATGGATTCATTTTACCTATGACCTTCGTAAGCTTGAGGAGCCTGCATTTACTGGCTACGCCGGAGACAGTAAAAAACTACATAAAGATTACAACCCTGATGGCTGTTATAAGTTTTCTGATACAGAAAACTGGTTACAAGACAGCGAAATTAAGTGCGGAGTTCCAAACACAGAAATCTACATAGGTTATTCCGCATCGCTAGAAAAAAGAGCGCCAGAAATCGCTGCGTTTTTAAGTAATGTGGCCTTGGATGCGTCTTATGTGAGTCAATGGATATTCAAAATTGCCAGCGAAGGAGAATACCCTGATGAAATGGCTGAAGAGTGGGTTAAAAACAATTCAGCGATTGTAGATACTTGGTTACCCTAAAAGCGACCCTACTTAACGTTAGACCAAGGTGTTAAATACTAAAATGGACAAGAAATACCCATTAAGTGAATCAATGACAGGTTTTGTGAAAGAAAGTTTGTCATTTTTCCATTCAGCCGTTGTTGATCAAGGGATTGATGCTCAACGGCTTGCTTATGATGCCATGACGTCCCATTTCGGGAGTTCGCGTCCCATTGCTTTACAAGTAGAGGATCAAACCCTTGCAGGCGTAAAGGTTCGTCACTACCAACCAGACGCTCCAGTACTTAATTTGCAAGTCCTGTTTGCCCATGGCGGTGGTTGGTATTTAGGCGGACTGGACAGTCACGATAGTTTTTGTGCTCATCTAGCGCATGATTGTGGTGTAACCGTGACGGCTATAGATTATTCATTAGCGCCAGAGCTGCCGTATCCTGAAGGCTTAAATGATATTGAGCGAGTTTATCGATCCCTATCCATGAATAATTCATCTTCTATTTTATTAATGGGAGATAGTGCGGGTGGCAATTTAATGGCTGCTTTATCATTACGTTGTCGACGCAAAGGTATTTCACCTGCTTATGCTCAATGTCTTCTTTATCCAGCCTTATCGAAGATAGGTTCTTTACCGTCACATTTAGCAATGTCGGATGCACCATTATTAGACACAAGCAGTATAGATTATTGTTGGGGCCAATATGTGTCACTTTATGAATACAGCAATGCAGA
>JBNMQC010000190.1:0-4784 GCA_051277445.1 Bermanella sp.
TCTCAATACTGCCGCCTTCAAGAATGAAATTATGCGCTTCATAGGTATGTGCATTGTAGGCGTGTTGCTGAAATAGACGGTCGGTAATTTGATTGTCCTGGGAGGCATCAAATTTAGCGCCCCAGCCGTTAAAAATGAAATCTTCAATCAGTAATTTTTTATCTTCGAATACGCAAATAGGGCCGTGATCTCGAGCCCAGGTGTCGTTGTTGTCACAGATATAAAAGCGACACTCAAATGGATTCTTAATAAGCTGCGGGGTTAACCATTCAATGGTTTGAGAGTCGGATACGCTAAGAATAACGTCTTCGTACTCTGTAATGGTGTTGATTAGGCCTATATAGAGAGACTGGATGTCAGAGAGGATCCAGTTCCAATCGGTTTTGCTGTGCGGCCAGGTGAGCTGAATGGCTTGTTGTGGATGCCATTCAGCCGGGAAGTATCGGGTCATTGATGTAATCTATGTTGATCAGTTTGAGCGGCTGACTGTGTGGATGACAGAGTTTGATTCAAAGTAAACACTGAACTCAGGGTAGTCCCATCGTGTAATAGGTGGCTTGCCCTTGGTTGGGTGTACTTTCATGGCTTTACCAAATTTAGCTTCAACTTGTTTCATGCTCGTACCGCGTTTTGGGCCTGCAGTGTGCATTTTAATTTCTTTACCTGATAAAGGAAGAAGCACTTCAGATACCTGGGTGTCTTTTTCCAGCATGAGATCATCTGGCGTACTGGCAAAGCTTAAGTGGCAAGCGAATGCGAGTATAAAAGTGAGCCCGGTGCATGCCAATTGCGTTAACGATTTCATAATACTAACCATTATGTCCATTTATCCTTTGATTTTAGCGCCAAAAGCGCCATAAGACCATTTCATTTATGCAGTGAATTCTTTAGTCTTACGTTTTATTTTGTGGCTGTAGTAGTGAATGCTTAAAACATTACCCATTCTTATCGGTTTACGATACACCGGCGCTAAACGGCGTAATCATTTCATTTCTTTTATATCCGGCATTTCCATGGCGGGTTTAACTCTGGGCGTGGCGGTTTTAATTCTCGTTTTATCTGTCATGAATGGTTTTGACCGAGAGTTACGCCAACGCATTTTAGGCATGGTGCCTCATGCGGCGCTTTATGCAAAGGATGGTCTGAAAGATTGGCAATCTTTAGCGAATGAAGTCAGCGCGAAGCCCGGCATCGAAGGCGTTGCCCCTTTTGTGAATATCCAGGGAATGATGAGTCATAAGGGCAGAGTACAAGGTGTCATGGTTAACGGCATTGAGCCGCAATGGGAAAAAAAGGTTTCCATCCTTCCTGATTTCATCACACAAGGTGAATTTGATTCCCTAGCCCCTGGTGAGTATCACATTATTCTTGGTGATTTATTAGCCAGAAAATTGGGTGTTGGCTTAGGTGAAAAAGTGACCTTAATTATGCCTGAAGCCAGTTTAACCCCGGCAGGGGTCATGCCTCGATTGAAACGTTTTACGGTCAGTGGTGTGTTTTCTGTGGGGGCGGAGTTGGATGCAAATTTTGCCTATATCCATATGAGGGACGCGGCTAAAATGGCGCGAATGAAGTATCCGGCCCAAGGCTTACGTTTAAAAACAGAAGACTTATTTCAAGCCCCTCGAATTGCATGGAATTTAACGTTTGATCTGGATGCAAGCATCACTAGCAGTGACTGGACGCGGACACACGGAAATTTATTTCAAGCCATTCAGATGGAAAAAACCATGATCGGTTTGTTGTTACTGATTATTGTTGCGGTTGCAGCTTTTAATATCGTTTCTACCTTGGTGATGGTGGTAACGGATAAACAGGGTGATATTGCGATTCTGAGAACCCTGGGGATGTCACCTGGAAGCATCATGACGGTTTTTATGGTGCAGGGTTCCATCATCGGTGTGGTTGGGATTTTATTGGGGACTGGCTTGGGAATTGTTTTAGCGTTGACTGTTACCGATATCATTGCCGGAATTGAACATTTATTAGGCGTTCAATTTTTAAATGCCAATGTGTATTTTATTAGTTACTTACCGTCTGAATTAAAATGGTTAGATGTTGCCATTGTTACCAGTAGTGGCTTGCTTATGAGCTTCTTAGCCACGTTGTACCCAGCTTATCGTGCATCCAAGGTTAAGCCAGCAGAGGCATTACGTTATGACATCTAATAATGCGGTTTTGCGTTGTGAGCAATTAGTTAAAGAATACCAAGTTGGCCCAGAGCCGATTCGTATTTTAGATGATTTAGAGTTTCATCTTGCACAAGGGGACTGGGTGTCTATCGTGGGCGCCTCAGGTTCTGGTAAAACGACCTTATTGAATATGCTAGCAGGACTTGATACTCCCAGCAGCGGTCGAGTGATGTGGGGCGATCAGGACATTAGTAGCTTGCCGGAAGCACATCTTGGAAAGCTTCGAAACGCCCATTTGGGCTTTGTTTATCAGTTTCACCATTTACTGGCGGAATTCAGCGCGTGTGAAAATGTTGCTATGCCTTTGTGGATTCAGGGTGTAAATAAAAAACAAGCGCTGATACAAGCCAAGGATATGCTGGAGAAGGTTGGGTTAGCTTCTCGTTATGAACATAAGCCGGCAGAATTATCCGGTGGTGAGCGTCAGCGAGTCGCCATTGCTCGGGCGTTGATTACGCAGCCGGCGTTGGTGTTGTTGGATGAACCCACAGGGAACTTAGATGCCAATACGGCCCATGACATTCAGCAGCTTATCGCCAAACTAAACAAAGAAGTGAACACCGCGTTTGTTGTCGTGACCCACGATCTGGCGTTTTCACGCTTGGCTCAAACCAGTTATCAGTTGCTGGATGGAAAGTTACAGCCTTTACATGCGCTCGCTTAGCGAGCGTTTTGTTGTGCTAGGCGCTTGGCTGCGCGTTTATTCCAGTTGCTGACAACATGAAAGCGCCAGAACAAACGAATGCCAATAAACCCAAGGGCGGAAAAAATCACGGCACATAGCAATGAGCCCAATAGTAGCGGCTCCCATATCGTGCTTAGTTCATTCAACGCCCAGTCCAGTGATAGTTCAATTTCAAATGCTCGAGTAGGTGTGTCTAATAAGACGGTACCAACCTTGTAAGTAAAATAGAAAATGGGCGGGATGGTGATGGGATTGCTGATCCAAACTAGGCCAATTGAAATGGGTAGGTTTGAGTGAATAAAGACGCCGACAATCGCCGCGGCGACCATCTGAAAGGGCATGGGTATGAATGCGAAGAACACACCCACTAAAAAAGCCCGAGAGACAGAGCGACGATTTAAATGCCATAGGTTTGGCTGATGCAAAAGCGGCCCCAAAAACTGCAACGAAGGATGTTGTTGAATGGTTTTAGGGTTAGGAAATAAGCGCTTAAGTGTCTTTTTAGGCATAGTATTCTCGGACACAATCCAAAGGGAATATTAATAATCTGGAACATGTGTCCCTTGAGAAGGGCGCAATTATGCACGGAATGCATAGGACATGCTAGTTATCAAAAGGCCCTTTATAGGGTTTATTATAGGCACATTATTGGCTTCGGTTTGGCCAAATCTAGCACTGTTGCTCTGCCCCTTGTGCTTGCTGTTTTCGTTCTTTGTCGGGCGCGCGACTACATATTTCCTATTCTCTTTACTTGTGGGTGTGGTTTGGGTAAATGCTCATTGGTACCATGCTCAGGCCAGCGCTCGTCCGCTGCAGGCAGGTAAGTCACAACAAGTGGTTATGGGGGATATTGGCTTTGTTTCTAGGCAAGGTCACAAGTTGGAATTTGAATTCTTACCGGTTAATGAGCCAATTAAACTAAAAGTCAGTTGCTATCGTTGCCCTTATGAAGTGATGGTGGGAGAGCGCTGGCGATTTGATTTAAGAATAAAGCCAATCCACTCGTTTCAGAATCCAGGCGGATTTGATTATCGTAGATGGATGCTCTCCAAAGGCTATGCTGCCCAAGGTTATGTCTATGTGGTGTCCTCACATAATCAATTAATTCAGCCTTCAGCTTTAGGTGCGCTTAATTCACTTGATTCGGTGCTGTCGCCTAAAAACTTTCCCATTCTGCGGGCTCTCGTTCTAGGTGATAAAAACGGCCTAGATGGCGCAGATAAGCGTTTGATCTTTTCATCGGGCATCAGTCACTTATTTGTTGTATCAGGCTTACACGTGGGGATTGTGGCGGGATTAGCTGGCTTGTTGGTTTATTGGCTTCAGCGTCCTTTGTTGTTGCTTGGTTGGCGCCACGGTTACTTTTTGGCATCCATGTCTGGTTTGGGCTTTGCTTGTCTCTATGGGTTTATAACGGGCTTTCAAGTACCTGCCTTAAGAGCCGTATTGATGGTTGCCTGTGCGGTGTTGATGCTGCAACAAACCCGTTTTACCCATGTGCTTCATTATTATGTCTTCGCTCTTTTGATGGTCATGCTAGCAAAGCCACTGGCTTTTATGGATATGGGGAGCTGGTTGTCGTTTAGTATTGTACTGGCTCTTATTATGGGGTTTGCAGGTTCGGCTCACCCTTCTTGGTTTGGTGGCTTGTTACGGGCGCAATGGTTGGCGTTTTGTATGGGCGGGGTGGTATTGCTTGGTTTTCATCAATCCTTAGTGCCGTTTTCGTTACTGATTAATTTACTTCTGATTCCCTTGTTTACGATTATTGTGATGCCAGCCATCTTGTTTGCTGTTATCGCAACTCTTTTTGGCCACCTAGAAGGCTTAACCTGGCTAGAATCCAGCTTAGAGAGCTTGATGCTGCTCATGCATCAGATGGATGGGGTCATGACTTGGTGGTTGCC
>JBNMQC010000191.1:0-4771 GCA_051277445.1 Bermanella sp.
TTTACAGAACTCATACATCTCATGGGTTTCTACCTTTTCGGCTAATAACGTGAGCTTCCTTGGAATGAATACCTTAGCAAAGCGCTCAATTTGAGGCAGTGTGAGGGCCAGAACGTCGATTTTAACGATGTCCACTAGGTGAAGTAATGGCGCGCTATTGTGATCCAAAATGAAGTCATCTAGGGCAAGTCGAGCCCCTTTTGCCTTGGCATGGGTGAGGGCATCGATCAGTTTCGCGTCTACTTCGATATCCTCAAGTATTTCGATGACGTATTGCTCTGGATCAAACGGTGGCAGCTCCAGTATCAAATTTTTGGTGAAGTTAATAAAAGCAGGGTGTTTGCCGCATACGGTCTCAAGGCCTGCCTCACCAAATGCATTAAGTAGGACCTGGCTGGTTGCTTTATCTCCGCACACAAAATCAGCGCCTTCGCTGTGGGTGTGGCTGCGAAAGAGCAACTCATAGGCGGCTATCTCTAACTGAGTGTTATAGATAGGTTGCCTAGCAAGGAGTACATGGGTGTCTTGGCTCATGGAGGCCCTAAATTAATGAGCATAATGAATTAGCTTAGCTGAAAGTGGGCAAAGCTGTAGCTTGGGCTACACTAATGTTTAGAGTAGATAAAAGGTGTAAATATCTATGTCAGGTGTGTTATCTAACGTTGACTCGCGTACTAAGCTAGTTGGGCAAAACCGCCTAGAGTTGCTGCTGTTCCATTTTGGCCGAGGCCAGGCTTACGCTATAAATGTGTTCAAAATTCAAGAAGTGCTTAGGGTGACTCGCCTTACACATATTCCTGATGCACACCCAGTGGTTCGAGGGGTGACCCATCTTCGTGGTCATACCTTACCTGTTGTGGACCTGAGTCAGGCCATTGGGATGCGTCCCACTGAAATTACCGATGAAACCACCATGATCGTCACGGAATACAACCGTACGGTTCAGGCTTTTTTAGTGGCCGGTGTTGAACGAATTGTGAATATGAACTGGGAAGAAATCATGCCCCCGCCTAAAGGCACCGGTAAATCCCACTATCTAACGGCTATTACTAAGGTTGACGGTAAAATCGTAGAAATCATTGATGTTGAAAAAGTACTGGCTGAAATTGTCCCATATGAAACCAATATTAGCGATGACCTTGTTGATTTGGATGTCATGGAACGCACCTCTAAATCTGGCTTAAAAGTATTAACAGTGGATGATTCCGCCATAGCCCGCTCGCAAGTTAAAGAAACACTAACCAGTATTGGTATTGAAGTGATTCAAGCGAGTGATGGTCTTGAAGGTCTGCACATACTTAAAAAAATGGTCTCGGAAGGTCCTATCAATAGTCAGCTATTGATGGTCATCACCGATGCGGAAATGCCTTCGATGGATGGCTATATGCTCACCACTGAAATTCGTAAAGATCCAGATTTAAAAGATTTGTATGTGGTATTACATACCTCTTTAAGTGGTAGCTTCAATGAAGCGATGGTTGAGAAAGTGGGCTGTAATGCGTTTCTTTCAAAGTTTCAGCCAGACGGATTAGCGCAAGCCGTTGAAGTGAGGGCTAAGCAATTGTTTGGTTAAATAGTGTTTGTACAGACTTCCTTAAAATTAAGAATAGGGCCTTTGGCCCTATTTTTTTATGCCTTATACTCAGCAAATAGATAAGGATGACAAGATGACAATAAAAGTAAGCCAATTATTATATTACCCAGTGAAATCCTTAAAAGGCGTTAGCGTAGATAAACTTGAAGTGGATGGCTTTGGTCCAAAGTGGGATCGACGCTTTATGCTAGTGGATGAAAAAGGCCGTTTTATTACACAGCGCCAATGCCCTGTTATGAATCAAGTATCCGCTTGGGTCGAAGATGAAAAGCTGATCATAAAATTTCAATCTCAGCAGCAAAGTATTGATTTAAATGATATTGAACGGTTCGAGCAATTTACGCAGGTAAAAGTTTGGGATGATACTGTACACGCACGCATGATCAATCACGAGTTAAATCATGAGTTAAATCATTGGTTAAGTCATGTTTTAAAGCGTAACGTTAATCTGTGTTTTATGGATGAGAATACACATCGACAAGTGGATTTGGCGTATTCAAAGCCGGGTGATCGAGCCAGTTTTGCAGATGGTTTTCCATTTTTAATTATCAGTGAAGCATCGGTAAACTTTTTATCGGACAAGCTTTCACATCAACTCAGTATTGAACGCTTTAGGCCGAACATTGTTGTCTCTGGTTGTGATCCGTTTGCTGAAGATCAATGGACACAGGTAGAAATAAATGGGATAGCTTTTGACATAGTAAAACCCTGCTCCCGTTGCGTTATACCCACTTTGGATTTGAATACGTCAGAAAAACAACCAGAAGTCATGCAGGCTATGTTGAAATACAGAAAGCAGGGTAAGCATGTGATGATGGGGCAAAACGCCATTCATAGTGCGCAGGGCTGGTTAAATATAGGTGATGAGATTCAGGTTAATTAAAACAACTCCACTTCATCACCGTTTTGATCGTCTTTACCCCTGTCGGCTTGATCAAAATGATGTCGGTATATCTCAAGTGCTTCTTCTATGCTGTGGCCTCTTAAAATATGTTCGAACATGATGCGTTCGGCATCCATGGTGTATGAGCCTTTAATTTGATTTTGTAAATTTTTCCAAGATTCTGGATTGTATAAGGAAGCCTTGTTGCCAATTAAAGACCCTAATTTGTCCAGTGATTGGCAAACATGATCCAATCGCTGACTGATGCGATCATAAAATTGGAACGCTACCACGGCACTGTGCACATTTGATTCTAAATTGGCCGTGGTGTCGTCAATCACTGACTTATAACGATCAAGGTTTTCAGGGGAGACCTTTGCGGTGAGGTTTCGTATCTGCGAGAGGTATTCTGCCATATCTGTGAAAGACGCAGATAGGGTGCCCACGCTTTGCTCTCCATCTTTCATTGATGACTCAACCTGTGCCACTGCTAAGGCTAGCATGGTGATGGTTTCTCGAATTTGACTCCAGTCTAAGTCTGGGTTTTCAGAGCTAGAGCCGTGCTCGCTGATATTGTAGCGTTTATCAGTACTCACTGTGATTTCCTTTGTTCATCTATTACACAATAGCTAACCTTTGTCATTATGCTTAATTTTAGTTTGCGATATTGTGAGAACCTCAGGCTGTAATTGAGCCCAAGCACTGATTGTGTTGTCATCCAGTATGGGCTGTAAATAACCTAAGCGATAAGAGTAAATCGTGCTGTAGGTGAGCACCCTTTGCACGTATTCCTTTGTTTCATTGAAAGGGATGTGCTCAATCCAAATATCAATTGGGCCTTGGTTACGTTTTAGCCAGCGATTAACATTGCCAGGCCCTGCATTGTAGGCCGCGGTAGCAAGCACACGATTGCCACCGTAACGCTTGAGTAGGTGCTGTAAGTAATGTCCCCCTAGTTTGATGTTGTAGCTTGGCTCTACTAAGCGTTTACTTGAGTAGGCGATGCGCATACGTTTGGAAATGCCCTTTGCTGTGTTTGGCATTATTTGCATAAGGCCAGTGGCCCCAACCGGGCTTCTAGCATCGTGCATGAAGGCGCTTTCTTGGCGAGCAATGCCATAGATCCAATTTTTGTTGATGCGATTTTGCTGGGCGGCTTTCTCAAATAGATCGTCATGGGCCAATGGGAATCGCAGCTGTAGGTCGTGCCAGCTTTTAATCTGAGCAAGGCTCATGATCGCGCGGTCCGACCATTCTAAGCGGCCTGCAATAATGGCTAACGCCTGCTTGCCTTCTTCGGTTTGCTTGTCAAAAACCGTTTGCCACTCACGGCGTGCCTGTGGGATGCGTCCCAGCTCAAACAAAGCAAGAGACCGTTTCACGCCACTATCGAGTCTCATGCGTTGTATCACAGAAGAGGGCACATGGGTGGGGGCGTGGTTCATTGTGGGACTTATACCAATTTGTTGGCTTGCCAGAAAACCATAGAATTCACGATGAACTGACGCTTGTTCATAAAATGGGCGGCTTTGCTCTACAGGGGCACCCAGCACGCTGAGCGCTCGGCCTTGCCAATATTGCCATTTGGGATCTTGTTTAATTGGCTTATTCGCCAGTTTGAATAAGTGGGTATACAGCGGCCAGTTTTGTTTTTTCAATGCGCCTTGAAGAAATTCACTGTACATCTCATCTGATAAATCACCGTGACTTTTTGCCAAGTTGAACCAATCAAAGATATTTTCAGGTGACTGCTGGGCACTGGCTTTGATGGCAAGTTTACGAAGTTGCGTGACTTGCTCATTGTCTAAATCTTTAAAGATAGGGTGAGTGGTTAATTTAAGTAAATGTTCAGGTTCTTTTTTAAGAGCCTTGCTTAAAATTAAGAAGCGAACTTGCGGGGTGAGTGTGAGTGCTTTATCGTCGGTGAATGCACGATGAGGGTAGCGCCAATATAAATCTAAATTTTTGGCTTTTTGTAAATGGTTTCGATCGAGTTTACGCTTCAAATAGCGAACCAATTTATATTGTTTTTTGGGCTTGGCATTTAATAATCTTTGCCATATTAAATCCTGACTTAAATACCCATGGCGTTTCCAGTCTTTATAAACACGATCACACGCTTTGGGGAGCGAGATGCCCATTAGCCAAAGTTCTTGTCCTTCTCTGATCGCATCAAATTGACGTTTCGTATTTTCAAGGGCACGAATGCGTTGGCATCGTAATGTCAGATTCGACGTGGGTTGATAATAGGAAAGAAACAAATTCCACTCTTGTTTTTTGGCTAAGTATGACAA
>JBNMQC010000192.1:0-4769 GCA_051277445.1 Bermanella sp.
CGATGGTGATGATTTCCCACCGCTTGGTGATTTAGATGATTTAGACTTAGAAAATCTAGACAGTGATTTAGATTTCTTAAGTGGAACAGATGAGAGTGAAACTAAACTCGATTTGGCCCGTGCTTATATTGATATGGAAGATCAAGATGGTGCTCGCGAAATTCTTCAAGAGGTTCTTGATGAAGGCAGTGATCAACAGAAGCAAGAGGCAACTAAACTGATGGACAGTTTGGTATAAGTGAGAAGTTTTGCTTAACATTACCCCGAGTATGGCAACATGCTCGGGTTTTGTTTTTTTAGGTAGTAGGTATGACAGATCAAGAGCCAGTGCAGCGCTGGGTTGCAGGGGTTGAATATAACGGCGCTCGTTTTCATGGCTGGCAAAAGCAAAAACATCAGCCGGGCGTAAGTATTCAAGAAGCCTTAGAAATGGCGATATCAGAGGTAGCTGATCACGAAGTTGGAATTGTGTGTGCAGGCCGCACAGATTCAGGCGTGCATGCCAGTGCCCAAGTGATTCACTTTGATAGTTCAGCAAAGCGAACGGATCGTGGTTGGAAAATGGGTATTAACACGAAACTGCCCGATGGTATTTGTGTGAACTGGGTACAGCCTGTCGGCTCTGATTTTCATGCTCGATTCAGTGCCGTTGCCAGACGATACCGTTATTTCATCATGAATAAACCTGTGAAACCCGGCTTGATGCATGATCAGGTGACTTGGTGGCGCAAACCACTGGATGCGGAAAAAATGCATCAGGCTGCGCAAGCTCTCCTTGGTGAGCATGACTTTACTTCCTTTCGGGCTCGAGACTGCCAAGCGAACCACCCAAGACGTACAATGAAAGACATCCGTGTTAAGCGTATGGGCGACTGGGTAATGTTAGAAGTGTGTGCTAATGCATTTTTGTATCACATGGTTCGCAATATTGCAGGTGTATTACTGCCCATTGGGCACGGAAGTAAGCCGGTTGAATGGTGTCAGCAAGTTTTAGAAGCTCAAGACAGAACTAAGGCGGGTGTGACTGCACCAGGTGAGGGTCTTTATTTCGTTGATGTGGAGTATCCTGATTACCCAGAGCTGCCTATATATCGAGAAGGCCCGCCTTTTTATCAATTGCTGCAAATGAATAAATAATCATGAAACGAACACGTGTCAAAGTATGTGGTATCACTCGGGTAGAAGATGCATTGGCGGCTGTACAGGCTGGTGCCGATGCCATTGGTTTAGTGTTTTATGAACCAAGTCCACGTTGTGTGCGTATAGATCAAGCAAGGACAATTGCGGCAGCAGTGCCGGCCTTTGTTTCAGTGGTTGCGTTATTTGTAAATGCCTCTGCACAGCAGGTGCAAGACGTTTTGAATAGCGTTAGAATAGACTTACTCCAATTTCACGGTGACGAAGAAAATGACTTTTGTAGTCAATTCCAGCGCCCCTTCATTAAAGCCCAGCGTGTCCGGCAAGCGTCGGATGTGGTGGCGTCGAGCGTGCGGTTCCCAGACGCCTTGGGCATTCTGCTAGATAGCTATAAGCCTGGTGTGCCTGGCGGCACGGGTGAGACCTTCGATTGGTCCATGATTCCAGCAAACCAAACCAAACCTTTAATACTCGCAGGGGGCTTAACCCCCGAAAATGTCGCTTTTGCCATTGATCAAGTTCAGCCGTTTGCTGTGGATGTCAGCGGTGGTGTAGAGCAAGACAAAGGCATTAAAGACCCTGCGAAAATAGATGCATTTTTAAGTGAGGTATATCGTGTCAACAACTGATAAGACAGCGATTGATCTTAAAGCGGTCACCATGTTACCAACTAAAACCGGCCATTTTGGTCCTTATGGCGGGCGTTTTGTTTCAGAAACCCTTATGTCTGCGTTAGATGATTTAACGGAGCTCTATGATCGCCTTAGCCAAGACCCTGAGTTTCAAAAAGAATACGATTATGACCTGGCGCATTATGTAGGTCGTCCTTCACCGCTTTATTTTGCTGAGCGTTTAACCGAAAAAGCAGGCGGAGCAAAAATCTATCTAAAACGTGAAGACTTGAATCACACCGGTGCTCACAAGGTCAATAACACCATTGGGCAAGCCTTGTTGGCCAAGTACACAGGCAAGCCAAAGGTGATTGCTGAAACCGGTGCTGGTCAGCACGGTGTAGCAACGGCGACGGTTGCTGCGCGTTTAGGCCTGCAATGTACCGTATTCATGGGTGCAACTGACGTTGAACGTCAAAAGCTGAATGTTTATCGCATGCGTTTACTTGGCGCAGAAGTGATTCCGGTTACTTCTGGTACTGCTACCTTAAAAGACGCTATGAATGAAGCCATGCGCCACTGGGTGACCAATGTTGATGATACGTTTTACATAATTGGTACTGCTGCGGGTCCGCATCCATATCCCAAATTGGTACGGGATTTCCAATCCATTATTGGTCGTGAAACGAAACGTCAATCGATGGAGCACGAAGGTCGATTGCCGGATGCGGTTGTGGCCTGTGTAGGCGGTGGCTCAAACGCCATTGGTATGTTCTATCCGTTCATCGAAGATGAGTCTGTTGCTATGTACGGTGTGGAAGCTGGCGGTCACGGCCTTGATGGAAACGATCACGCAGCGCCTTTGTGTAAAGGCAAGCCTGGCGTACTGCACGGTAACCGCACGTACTTAATGGAAGATGAAAACGGTCAAATCATGGGTACTCATTCTGTCTCTGCAGGCTTGGATTACCCTGGTGTGGGCCCTGAGCATTCATACCTAAAAGATATTGGTCGTGTTAACTATGTAGCCGCTACGGATGAAGAGGCACTTGATGCGTTTCATACCTTGACCGAAATTGAAGGTATCATGCCAGCGCTAGAATCCAGTCATGCAATCGCCTATGCGATGAAGCTGGCTGCTACCATGGATAAAGACAAGGTCATTGTGGTAAATCTATCTGGTCGTGGTGATAAAGACATTCATACGGTCGCTGGACTGGATGGTATTGAAATCTAAAGCGTTTTAAAGCCGCCGATCGGCGGCTTTAATCAGAATGAGTACTTGTGACGAGCCACTTGATTGTAAGGGCTCAATCAATTGTTAAAAGGCGCTTGTTTGCGACCACGTCCGTAAAGCGTCTTTGAAAGGATAGAAAATGAATCGTGTTGATCAATGTTTTGCTGATTTAAAATTAGCAGGTAAAAAAGCACTTATTCCGTTTATTACTGGTGGCGACCCTAAGCCTGGCCTAACGGTTGAACTTATGCACACACTTGTTGAAAGTGGTGCAGACATTATTGAACTGGGTGTGCCGTTTTCTGACCCTATGGCAGACGGCCCAACTATTCAGTTGGCGTGTGAGCGTGCTTTAAAGCATAACACCAGCCTTAGAGATATTTTGGGGATGGTGAAAACCTTTCGCGAAACCAATACCACAACGCCTGTGGTTTTGATGGGTTACTTAAACCCAGTTGAAATTATGGGTTACGAAAACTTTGCCAAATCGGCCAGTGAATCCGGTTTGGATGGTGTACTTTTGGTTGATATGCCTCCAGAAGAGTCTGACGTTTTAGCTGGTTTCTTTAAGCAATATGATTTGAAGGTTGTGTTCTTAATGGCACCAACCACCCCTGATGCACGTGCTACGACCATTTGTGAACATGGCTCAGGCTACCTTTATTATGTATCTGTTAAAGGGGTTACCGGTTCGGCTGCGCTAGACATTGATGACGTGAAAGCAAACCTAGATCGCATTCGCGCAAAAACTGGGCTGCCATTAGGTGTGGGCTTTGGTATAAAAGACGGTAAAACAGCCGCTGCCGTGGCCAATATCGCTGATGCTGTCATTGTTGGCAGTGCATTGGTTCGTTGTATAGAAGAAAATGAAAACGAACCTGAGGTTATCAAGCAGCGCTTAAGTGCATTAATGACCGAAATGCGCACGGCCATGGACGCATAATTGATAATTAGGGTGAGCCTATGAGTAACTGGCTAGATAAAATCGTTCCAGCCAGCATTAAAGCCAGCACTCAGGTTAGAGAGAGCCAAGTACCTGAGGGTGTTTGGACTCGCTGCCCTGATTGTCAAACGGCACTTTACCAAGCAGATTTAGAGCGAAGCCTGAATGTGTGCGACAAGTGCCAATATCATTTCCGTATTTCTGCGCGCAGGCGTTTGCATTTGATGCTTGATGTAGAACCAAGAACCGAACTTTTCAGTGATATCGAGCCTGTCGATAAACTGAAGTTTCGTGACTCAAAAAAGTATAAAGACCGCCTTTCCTCTGAACAAAAGAAAACCAATGAAAAGGACGCCTTGGTTGTTATTGAAGGCAAGCTTGAGGGTTTGCCTGTGATTGCTTGTGCATTTGAGTTCTCATTTATGGGGGGGTCAATGGGACAGGTGGTGGGTGAAAAATTTGTACTGGCCTGCGAAAAAGCCCTAGCTGAGCGCGTACCGCTGATTTGTTTTGCTGCCAGCGGCGGGGCGCGTATGCAAGAAGCCTTGTTCTCTCTTATGCAAATGGCAAAAACCAGTGCGGCGATTGAGCAGCTAAAGCAAAATAAAATTCCTTATATTTCCGTGTTAACTGATCCTGTTTATGGTGGTGTCAGTGCCAGTTTGGCCACCCTTGGTGATGTGATTATCGCGGAGCCTAAAGCGCTAATCGGGTTTGCAGGTCCTCGAGTTATTGAGCAGACCGTTCGTGAAACCTTGCCGGAAGGGTTTCAACGCAGTGAGTTTTTGTTAGAGCACGGCATGTTAGATAAAGTGGTGAGTCGTGAGAACCTGCGTCCTAC
>JBNMQC010000193.1:0-4765 GCA_051277445.1 Bermanella sp.
ACATTGCGCCAGGTGACCGACACTTTGCCGTGATACAAAAAGGCGGGCACCTTTATTGTAAGGTCTACGATGGAGAGCGGGTGAATCTGCACAAACCTTCAGTGGAGGTCTTATTTGATTCTATTTCGGCTATCCCTAGTCTGGCCCGCCGGTCCATTGGCATTATGCTCACAGGCATGGGAGCCGATGGCGCCAAAGCCATGTTGAGAATGAGAGAGGCCGGGTGCTATAACATCGTGCAGGACAAAAATAGCTCAGTGGTTTGGGGCATGCCTGGCGCTGCTGTTGAATTAGGGGCGGCCGATTGTATTTTACCGCTTAATCAGATTGCAGCTCATGTGGTAAAACGCCTGAAGAGCGCTAAATAGCCGCTGAAACTTTACTAACTCATTTTTTTTGAACTATGCTCAACTAGAACAGTTCAATCATGACAGGGATATAAGAGGTTTGACATGCCGATAAAAGCTTCAGTCAAGGGCCATGAATTAACGGTGGCCGTCGAGGGACGTTTTGACTTCAGTGCCCACCAAGAGTTTCGCGATGCTTATGAAGAAGCAGGTGCGAGTGTCAGCAAATATAATATTGATATGTCCAAAGCGACCTATTTAGACAGCTCGGCTTTGGGTATGTTGTTGCTATTACGTGATCACGCCGGTGGCGAGAGCGCCAATGTTCGCATCATGAACTGCAACGCAGATGTAAAAAAGATATTGACGATATCAAATTTTGAACAACTTTTTACTATCGATTAAATGGTAAAAAATTGGGGTCGGATATGGATGCAAGACCACTAACCATACTGGTGGCAGATGACAACCAGTCTGACCGAATGATACTGTGTGCCATTGTCAAAAAAATGGGTCACAAAGTATGTGAAGCCGCGGACGGCAATGAAGCGGTTGACCAATACCTGCAGCAAAAGCCTGATATTATTTTGCTGGATGTCATTATGCCCAACCTCAATGGGCAGCAAGCAGCAAAAGCGATTAAAACCCTTGCTGGCGAAGATATGGTTCCTATTATCTTCTTGACCTCATTACAAGAAGCCTCTGATCTTGCTGCTTGCTTAGAAAGTGGTGGGGATGACTTTATTTCAAAACCCTATAATAAAATTATTCTGCAAGCCAAAATCAATGCATTTGAGCGTATGCTCAAAATGCATAACACCCTACAAGACCAGCGAGATGTGATCCGCGAGAACAACGATCACATGCGACACGAGCAGCAGGTTGCTAAAGCCGTCTACGATAATGTGGCCCACAGTGGCTGTTTGGATTTACCCAATATAAAGCACATGCTATCGCCTTTTTCTATTTTCAATGGTGACGTTTTACTTGCCGCCCGTAAGCCCTCTGGCAGTATTCATATTTTGTTAGGTGATTTTACCGGTCATGGTTTACCGGCGGCCATTGGTGCAATGCCTCTTGCAGAGATCTTTTATGGCATGACCGCCAAAGGTTTTTTAATGGAGGATATTCTGCGTGAAATTAATCTTAAGCTGAAAAAAATACTACCGGTGGGGTACTTTTGTTGCACTTGTATGGCTAGCTTAAGTTTTAGGCGAAATGAACTGGAAGTATGGATGGGAGGGTTGCCTGATTTTGGACTTTATCGACAAGAAACGGGCGAAGTTGAGCGGGTTAAGTCGAGCCATTTACCCCTAGGGGTTTTATCGACACAAGCATTTGATACACAGACCCAAACATTTGACTTTGTGCCGGGCGATAAATTTTATATGTGGTCGGATGGCATTATTGAATCTCGAAACGCACAAAGCGAATTATTTGGTGAAGAACGCCTATTTTCTGTTTTTAATCATTACGATAGTGATGAGTATTTCGATAAGATTCTCTCAGAAGTTAACCAGTTTGTGGGAGAGAGTGGTCGCGATGATGACACCACTTTACTAGAGCTTTCTATGGTGGATGAATCCGTTATTGGTAAGGTAGACATTGACCTATCTAGTGGTGCCATTACCGGGCCTGCTAATTGGAATATGACCTATACCTTGCGGGACGATACCTTGCGGACATTTAACCCCTTGCCTGTCATGCTGAATATACTAAATGACGTACCGGCCATGCGTAACATTAGTGGCCAGTTGTACACATTAATGGCTGAACTATTCTCTAATGCATTTGAGCACGGTGTATTGGGTCTAAGTTCGGATCTGAAACAAACAGCCGATGGTTTTGCCGAATACTATCGCTTGCGCAGTAAAGCCTTAGAAGGGCTAAATAATGCGTTTGTTAAATTTGAGTTTGATCTATCACCCACAGACAGTGGTGGACGCTTAACCATATTGGTTGAAGACAGTGGTAAAGGCTTTGATTACACCAATATTAATACACAATCTGATCAAAACTTCGCTTACTCTGGACGCGGTATTCCACTGATATACAGTTTATGTGATAGTCTTACTTACCTTGATAAGGGCAATAAAGTTAAGGTTTGTTTATCATGGCAAACCCAATCCGAGGAGTAAGCACCATGTCGTGTTTGAATATGGCGCAGATACAAGAATTAAAAGAAGTTATGGAAGAGGGATTTGGTGATCTTGTGATGACCTATTTACAAGACAGTGAAGCCAAATTAAAAGCGTTAAAAAAAGCCATTAATTCGAAAGATTCACTGCAAATATCTGATCTATCCCATAGTTTAAAAGGTTCAAGTGCGAATATTTGTGCTGAGAATTTATCGGCTTTATTCAAAAAAGTAGAAGACTCGGGCCGTGCTGAAGAGCTCAATCAAGTGCCCTATGTATTCGAACAAATTCAAGACGAATTTCAAGCCGTTAAAGCGGAACTTCAACAATTAAAGTAATATTTCTAAACTTGGCCTGAGCATTGCAATTTCCCAATATCTAAACATGATTTGGGTCTAATTATGCCAGCGTCACCCTTACTTGCGATTATCGCACCCAGTGCTCAAACCGTCTCTACCAGTTCTTTATCTCAGGGCATGCCCAGTAAGAGCGGGGCATTGAGCCCACTTCAACCTACAGAGCCTTTGTCCACAAATCTTGATGGCAGTGAAAGTGGCTTAAGTTTTTTCCAACAATTACAAATGGCCAATGAACAATCGGCTTTGCCAATGGGGCAAGAGTTTGCCGCATATATGCCGCAAGCCCAGCTTGCGGTCACCATGGATGACGCAAGCTTTGTTGGGCCCTTAGCGCAAACGACTATGCTGGAGGAAGACAGCTTAAACGCCAATGTACTGTATGCTCAACCAATGCAAGCCCCCTTGATGCAAACGACAGAATTAGGCGCCCCCCAGGGACTGTCTTATCTAGAAAGCCTGCGCCAAGCTCAACCCCATGTTCAAACCGGTGCGCAAGTTCAGCAAGGCGCAAGCTCTGTCACGCTTGAAGGCGAAGCATTAACGGATGAGATGAGTACAGGTCTTAATAAACCACTAAATACAACCCTGGCTGAGCCGCTACCGTCTCAACCGATGCCGCCAACCAAAGCTCAATTAGCAGCCGAGGAGGCGGTCAATCCCAATAGCGCCATCACGGCTCAAGCGAATAAAATGTTTAACCTTGATGAGCTGGGTATGGAAGCGGTAACGGATGACACCAGTCTAGAAGGGGCTGACTTAGAGTCACTTTCGATTCATGAGGCACCTAAGACATTGGCAACAGCTAAAGAGGTCAATGCTGCCAGTGCGTTGGCTCAGCCGACTGAGGTACAAACCTTAACCGAGGCGAAAGCCAGTTTTTCTGATATCACGCCAGGGGCCATGAGAGACCCTCAAGCCAGTAAGTCTTTGGCGCTGGATCAACCTTCTTCTGCTCAACCTCAGGCTGCCGAAAAATCAGCGGCTTCATTTAATAAACTCGATATCCCACCGCAGCACCCACAATGGAATGATCAGGTTGCTAAACGCATTAGCATCATGGCCAGTGAAAGCGTGCAAAGTGCACGGATTCAACTAGACCCACCTGAACTGGGTGCCTTGGAAGTGAAAATAAAAGTACAGCACGACCAAGTGAGCGTGTCGTTTGGCAGTAATAATCAAATGGTCCGTGAGGCACTGGATGCACAAACACCGAGATTGCGTGAGCTACTTGAGCAGCAAGGCATCAACCTTGCGGATGTAAACGTCTCAGAGCAAGGCGCACAAAGTGGCCAAGGTAGAGACGAAACTCTGGCGGATGGGTTTGCAGGTGATGGCGATATTGGGGAAACCGAACGCCTTGATGAGGCCTTGACAGCCTCTATAGAAAGCGATTCCTTAGTGGATTACTTTGCTTAATATTGGGCCTATCTTCCTCTGATGCGCCGCCCAGCATAGGTGGCGCCTCTCTTCTTTTTAGTTCTTGTCTACACTTAAACCATCACACTCCATTTTATTGGCATAACCGTCCATGAGTGTGTCTGTGCCCGTGGCATAAGGCTTGCAGATTGGACTAAAGAATCAAAAAGGTGACGTATGGCAACTGAAAAAGAGCTGCAACTTGACGCAGTAGAAGAACCAAAAAGTAAAAAGAAACTGATTATCATAATCGTTGTTGCCGTATTGGTGATTGCCATTGGTGTTGCTGCAGCGCTTTTTTTAATGGGCGGCGATGATACCGCTGAAGAAGGTACTACGGAGGAAGCCGTTGCCGAAGAGGAAGCTGCACCTACAGCCGGTCCGGCCATTTATATTAAGTTAAAGCCTGAGTTCATTGTGAATTATCAAGTGGGTCCCCGTCAGCGTTACTTACAAATCTATATGGAAGCCATGACACGCAATCCAGCGATTGCAGAAGCATTAG
>JBNMQC010000194.1:0-4762 GCA_051277445.1 Bermanella sp.
AAAAACATATCTTGCCTTGGTGTATGGCAGCTGGCCAAAGCGTAAATTGCAAGTTAATGCGCCTTTGCTTAAAAATGAGCTGAAATCTGGTGAACGTGTTGTGAAGGTTCATACCGATGGAAAAGAATCTTTGACACGATTCAAGTTGGTAAGACAATTTGAGGGATATAGTTTGGTTGAGTGCGAACCTGTGACTGGGCGTACACATCAAATTCGAGTGCACGCTCAATATGCCGGCTATCCGATTGTTGGCGATGAAAAATATTCACCGGACGAATCATTAAAAGAAACCAAAGCATTAGGCTTTAAACGTTTGTGTCTGCATGCGACGCGATTAGACATTATGCTCAATGGCGAGCGTATGTTGTTTGAGGCACCAATAGACAAAGAGTGGCAGAGTTTGATGAACGATAAGTTGACGGCGGCTTTTCCTTAACAAGCTACTGGAATGCGTTTTACATTGTATTGTTAAAAAAGGCCTACTTATGTAGGTCTTTTTTTGCCTTGTTTCGGTCTCTGGATTTATTTTTTGTGATATGAGTCACCTCTTGTTACTAGTGAATAGGGTAATATAGGCGCAATGACTCCTTGCTTATTCTTGGGGAGAAATCTTCTGAATTTTAGGGTGCATAATGAAAGTCGCTGATATTCGCGTTATTCCAGGGCTAATCTCCATCGCTACGATTTTTTTGCTTTGGTTTGTTGTGCCTGTTCCTGATGGCGTGTCGGTCAATGCGTGGCATTTGCTGGCTTTATTTGTCGGTACCGTCGTCGCCATCATTGGCAAGGCCATGCCAATCGGCGCGATTGCTATTTTGGCGATTACTTTGGTTGCGCTAACTGGCGTGACGAATGATGACCCTTCAGCAGCAATTAAAGATGCCTTAAGTGGTTTCTCTAATTCTCTTATTTGGTTGATTGGTATTGCCATCATTATTTCAAGAGGTTTGGTGAAAACGGGTTTGGGTAATCGCATCGGTTACAACTTTATTTCTTTGTTTGGCAAAAAAACCATTGGAATTGGTTATGCGCTGGCGCTTTCTGAATTAGTTATCGCGCCTGTTACGCCGAGCAATACGGCTCGTGGTGGCGGTATTATTCATCCCATTATGAAATCCATTGCCACAAGCTTTGGCTCTTCTCCTGAAGAAGGCACTTCTCGCAAGATTGGCCACTACCTTGCCTTAGTTAATTATCATATTAATCCTATTACCTCTGCGATGTTTATTACAGCGACGGCGCCAAACCCTTTGATTGTTAAGTTGATTGCAGATGCCACAGGTTCCAGCATCAGTATTACTTGGGGGACTTGGGCGCTCGCGGCGTTTTTACCTGGCATGTTATGTATTGCATTGGTTCCTTTGGTTGTTTACGCCATTTACCCGCCAGAAATAAAAAGCACGCCAGACGCAAAAAACTATGCAAAATCTAAGCTTGCTGAAATGGGTGTTATGTCTTACGGCGAAAAAGTCATGGTTTGTGTTTTTGCTCTTTTGCTGATTCTTTGGGCTGGTGTACCGGCGATGCTACTTGGCTCCGCTTATGCCGTCAATACAACCGCGGTGGCCTTTTTGGGCTTGTCAATTTTGTTGGTGACGGGGGTGTTGAGTTGGGAGGATGTACTTAAGGAAAGATCTGCATGGGATACGGTGGTTTGGTTCTCCGCTTTGGTAATGATGGCAACCTTTTTAAATAAGTTGGGCTTGGTGCAGTGGTTCTCTTCTGTTGTTGAGAGCAATATCGCAGATTTAGGCTTTGGCTGGGGGGCTTCGGTCGTTATATTGGTTGCCGTGTATTTTTATGTACATTATTTTTTCGCAAGTACTACGGCGCATATTACAGCCATGTTCGCTGCATTCTATATGGCTGGTTTGGCTCTCGGTGCGCCACCTTTGTTTCTTGGTTTATTACTGGCTGGCGCGTCTTCTTTGATGATGTCGTTAACCCACTATGCGACAGGCACCTCACCGATTATTTTTGGCTCAGGTTATGTTTCCATGGAGGATTGGTGGATCATGGGTTTTATCATGAGCCTCGTCAATTTAGCGGTTTGGGGGGTTGTCGGTGGGCTGTGGTGGAAGGTGTTGGGCTATTGGTAGTTATAAATACAAATCCTGAATGCCGGTAACGGCAAAGAGCGGTTAGAAGTTCATCTAACGTGATTGTAGGTAATTTGATTACTGGTAATAGATAAAGAAAAGGGCAGCCAGATGGTTGCCCTTTTTCTTTTTTACAGAGTTAAGGCTTTCGTGCTGAACTCTTAGCACTGAGCTCTTAGCGCTTAGCGCTTAAATTTTAGGATAGCTGTGATCAACAGCTACACCATCACGACCTTCATAGTTCGCACGAATGTATGAGGCTAATACATCTATTATTTTTGCATGCAATTTGTCATCTAAATTTTTCAGAAAACGTGATGTTATGTGTGTTAGCAATACGATCTGCGTGAGCTGTGTTGCCAAATTAAAGTGTCAGGTAGTCAACCTGAAAGGCGCAAAGATAAGATTAAAATGTGCATCTGTTCTTTGGGTGTTGTTCTTATCCTTTTGCCTTAATAGAATCAGATGTCACTTATATTTGCCTTGCAATTACTTTGTTTTTGTTGAGATTGAAAAAACAAACCAAGGCAGGCCTTACACTGATATAGAAGAAGATCCGCATGAAGAAAGTATTTCTGAAAAAGCTGCAGTCTCTTACCGCGATTCTTGTATTGAACACGGTGCCCGTCGGTTTTGCGCAGGCTAGTGTTGGTTACGAAGCAGAGGTGCTGCAGGCAAGGGTACTTTCTGATGATAGAAAAAGTACTCTAAAAGGCGTTGGTGTAAAGCTTGACCCACTGAATCAACTTTATTTAGATAATTCGCTGGCTTATATACAAAAGCACGCCCAGCAACCGTCCAACTATCAGCATCAAGTCGCCTTAGCTCTGGTCGAAGAGGCGTATCAAGATGACTTTGATGCCTTGTTGGATCAGTATGAACATGAGCTTAATGTTGTAGCCAGTAATGACCCTGTGCAAACAAAAGAGTTAAAGGATTGGGTTGAAGAAGAATTGCAGGGGTTAAAAAATATGCGCGATTCAAAAAATGCTGAATTCAATCAGCAATTTGGTATCACATAAATTCCTATACAGTTTTAAGTTCAATGTAATTAATTAGCGAGTCATAATGTCAGCTTCACAGGCCTCAATTAATTTTGCCAAGATTCGGCGGCAGTTTGATTTTCGTGGTATTGAAATGGGGCGTTGGGTTACGTCCGAAGAACGAGATCGAGCAGCGGTTAATTTTCATCGTGCGTTAGAAGATTTAATGTCTGTATTGCAAGGGCCTGAGTTGCTTATATCTCTGAGGGGTACTCTTGGCCTTCAATATGGAAAAGGTGGAAGGCCTGGCGTGGCTGCTCACTATGTTCCAGCAACGCGACAGCTGTCCTTAGCGAAAAATGCGGGCGCTGGAAGCCTTGCTCATGAATGGTTTCATGCTTTCGATCATTACCTAGGTGATAAAATGTTCCACTTCGCCTCTTCAGCTAGCTTTGCATCTAGTAATTGGCTACAGCAACCCAGTTCAAGTAATATCAAATCACATCCCTTGAATGATCTTCTAGGCGACTGTTTCAAGAGTATTCTACTCAGTCCAGACGGCGGCGACACCAGCGAAATGTTTCAAGCGTCTCAATGTGTCGATGAAAAGCACAATACCTTCTATTACTCCAAACCAGAAGAAATGTGCGCTCGTGCATTTGAGTCCTTCGTAGAAGACAAAAAACCATCAAGTCGATTCTTAGTAAAAGGTACGCGCTATTCCGAGGAAGCAAAGGCAGGGCTTTATCCTCAAGGGGAGCAGCGAGAAAAAATCAATCAGGCATTTCAAAATTACTTTGGCTTACTTGGACGAGCGCTGAATAAAGAGCTTGGCTAAATCGTTTTAGTATTTTCGATAAAATTAAGGACAATAAAAAACGAGCCACTTGGACTCGTTTTTTTGTTTCAGGCTATGACGTTTTAATCTTCGTAGCTGTCGATCGGTGGGCATTCGCAGAACAAATTACGATCACCGTAGACGTTGTCTATACGGCCAACTGGTGGCCAGTATTTACGACCTTTGATCCAAGGTAATGGGTAAGCTGCGTCTTTGCGTGAGTAAGCGTGGGCCCATTCGATATCAAGAAGACTGTCCGCAGTATGTGGAGCGTTTACTAATGGGTTGTCTTCTAGCGGCCATTCGCCTGCTTGCACTTTGCTGATCTCTTGACGAATCTTAATCATGGAGTCACAGAAGCGATCTAACTCATCAAGGTTCTCAGATTCAGTCGGTTCGATCATCAGTGTGCCAGCAACAGGGAAAGACATGGTTGGCGCGTGGAAACCGAAATCCATCAAACGTTTTGCGATGTCTTCTTCACTGATGCCTGATTCTGCTTTCAGTGGGCGAATGTCGATAATACATTCGTGCGCTACTGTGCCGTTTTTACCTGTGTAAAGTACTGGGTAATGATCTTCAAGGCGTTTAGCAATGTAGTTTGCATTCAAGATAGCCGTTAGGGTTGCATCACGTAGGCCTTTGTCGCCCATCATTTTGATGTACATCCAAGTAATCACCAGAATGCTTGCGCTGCCGTAAGGTGCTGCAGAAACCGCACCATGTTGTTCTGTCATGCCCATTACGGGTGTGACTGCGTGACCCGGTAAGAAAGGCGCAAGGTGAGATTTAACACCAATTGGTCCCATACCTGGGCCACCGCCGCCATGAGGAATACAGAA
>JBNMQC010000195.1:0-4749 GCA_051277445.1 Bermanella sp.
CAGGCGCCATCCAAGACTATGGCCGAGGCTTGATTGTAGGTAGCCAAACGTTTGGTAAGGGTACCGTGCAAACACTTATTCCATTGTTCCGTGGCCAAATGAAAGTGACTAACGCCAAGTTCTATCGCGTAAGTGGTGAAAGTACTCAGCATCGCGGTGTCATCCCAGACATTCAATACCCTGAGATTTATGACATTGAAAAAATCGGCGAGAGCGCATTGGAAGAAGCCTTACCATGGGACAAAATTGATGCGTCAAAATATAAGCCGCAACATAGCTTGAGCAGTGTAATTCCGAGCCTAGAAAAAGCGCATTTGAAGCGCATCAAAGACAACCCTGACTTCGAGTATCTTAATGAGCAAGTGGAGTTTCTTAAAGAGTTGAGAAATGACACCAGTATCTCATTGAACATCGACACCCGAGAAAAAGAACGCCTAGACACTGAAGCGCGCCGCTTAGCCTTAGAAAACAAGCGCAGAAAAGCTAAAGGTCTTAAGTTATTAGACAAGCTAGAAGATGATGCCGATGAGGCTACTCCATCTGACCCAGACAAAAAAGATGCGACAGAAGATGCATTGTTAGTTGAGGGCGGCGAAATACTCGTCGACTTTATGAATACAAAACTAGGTAACGCCCTAACAAAGAAATAGATGTCTCAAAAAGAAAAAAACCACGCATCGCGTGGTTTTTTTTGCTTCGCAAAAAGCCATCTAAGCAGTATTAACGGATTTTACCTTCTAATATATCCGCATCCATTACCAATAGCTTAAGTGCTTTTGAGGAGAATTCACGACGATACAGCACCGCCACAACCAAAAAAGTAGCAAACATAAACAATATTGGATGAATAAACCAAGCGAGAGAGGCCATCGCAAAATAATACGCTCGCAACCCATAGTTAAATGCATGACCTGCTTGATCCAATATTTTCCCTGTCGAATATGCGTACTCCTTTCTTTGGCGAGCATTGAATTCCTCTTGATTCGGCATAGGTGACGCACCGACTAGCACACTACCAAAGCCATATTGACGCAAAGACCAAGTGAAACTAAAAAATGCATAAACCATAATAAAGAGCAGCAAACCGAGTTTGTAGTGGTTAAAGTCAGAGCCGACACTTTCAAGCATGACCCACTTAGATGCAGAGGTTAATGCCGTAAGTACCGCAGCAACAATAATCACGGTTGTGGAGGCCATAAAGTTTACATTTCGTTCTAAATTAGCCAGCAGCGCGGCATCCGCTATTCGGTTATCTCTGAGCATCATGCGCTCCATCCATGAAACGCGATGCAAATCTAAGACCGATGCCAGACAATGAGTACGCTTGGCCATATACTTAGCAAAAAAGCTGTAGCCTACCCACAAACAAACAAAAAATATAAATGCCACATAATTCCAAACCACGTGATTTAGAATAAATTCATCTTGCATACGAATCTCTATTTAAGAAAGTTAACCACTTCTTTATCATTCAAGGCTTTATTGAATAACTCAGACAGCATGGTATTTAGGTAATTTTCATTGAATTCTTGAGTTGGTGCTGTCGCCACATCTTGAGCACGATTTGCCGCAAAACGTTTAGTTAAACTTGAACCGGACCGGCTAATAGTCACAACAATCTCACCTTCCAGCTCAATATGACTCACCCAATTCTCATCAGGAGAAAAGTAACGCAATTTAACAATGGTCACTTCTAGTTTTGAAAGTGGCTCAGGGCCTTTTTTCATATCAATGTCTTGTGCCAACATGGCATTTTGCAAAGATTCACCAATGGATTTAGCTAAAGCTTCTTCAAAGCTAATTGGGCCTTGATTCTTTGCATTTCGATAACCCAGTAGATCCGTGTCATCTCTTTTGTCTTTAACAATTAACTCGACTGGCACGGTAACGCCTTTTAGTTGCTCAAAATTTAATTGAGGATCAACTTTTAAAGATTGCGGGCCAACTGCACAACCCACCAGTAAAAGCATTAACACGGCACTGATAGACAACTTCATTTCATCACTCCTTTAGGGGTTAAATTTGCGTATGACTACGCAGTTTGTTCACGACGCAGGAATACCCACTCTTTTTCGTTCGACTGCTCTGGGCTAAATGCATACCCTGTCACATCAAACTGCTTAATCTCTTCTACATCTTTGATACGATTTTTAATCACGTATGCAGCCATCAAGCCTCTGGCTTTTTTCGCATAAAAACTAATGATCTTATACTGGCCATTTTTTTCATCTTTAAAGACCGGAGTAATCACACGTCCATTCAGTAGTTTGGTTTTAACCGCTTTAAAGTACTCATTAGATGCTAGATTTAACACAACATCCTTAGATACGGCCTCATCATTGATTTTTTGAGTGATACGCTCACCCCAAAACTCGTATAAATTCCCCCCTCTTTGATTACCAAATTTTGTCCCCATCTCTAAACGATAAGGTTGCATCAGATCGAGTGGCTTTAAAAGACCGTACAGCCCTGACAACATTCGCAAATGTTTTTGTGCAAAATTCACATCGGCTTTTTTAAGAGAGTAAGCATCTAAGCCTGTATAAACATCCCCTTTAAACGCATACATTGCTGGACGAGCATTTTCAGGGGTAAAAGGCATAGACCAATGCTGAAAGCGATTTACATTTAATACGGCTAATTTATCGCTTAGCTTCATCAAGCTAGCCACATCCTTTGGAGTCAAATCAACCAATTCATCAATCAATAATTTTGATTGGTCCAACATCTCTGGCTGAGTGAACTCATCAAAGGGTAATGGTGTTTCATAATCCAGCGTTTTCGCTGGCGATACGAGCATCAACATTGTGTATATCTACCTCTAAAACCAAATTGGCGGTATTGGTCGTTTTTCATTTCATTTAAGGATACGTATAGTAGTTCATTGCTGCCAGCCATCAAAAGCAAACAATAATAAAAATGCTTACGAGGCACCCATTTATGCAACCCAAACCCGTTACCGGTCTAAATGTCTTTTCTGGCACTTTGCGTATATTGCCAGATATTGGCCGTATTCTTAAGGGCGTATATCACCTTGCCACTGCGAAACCCGATAAATATCAATCTTTAGGCCGAATGTTTGAAATTCGTGCCGCCCAGCACCCTACCCACCTTTTTCTACGCTATGAAGATAAGCAATACACTTATCAGCAGTTCAACCAATGGAGCAATCAAATCGCTCATTATCTTCATAGCACAGGTATAAAAAATGGCAACGTCGTTGCTTTGATGATGGAAAACCGACCTGAAACACTAGCCTGCGTATTAGCCATAACCAAGCTAGGTGCCATTGTGAGCATGATCAATACCACTCAACGAGATGACGTTCTTCTGCACAGTTTAACCACCGTCACACCAAATGCCGCTATTATCGGCGAAGAATGCATGAATGCATTCGCCGAAGTAAATGATCAAATCAATAAGCCCGCAGAATTCAAACAATTCTTCATGGCTGACAACTCATCCAAACCTGCACCATCGGGGTTTACCGATCTCGCCAACGCTTCTCAAAGTGCGTCTACGGACAACCCTCTAAGTTCCCAAAAAATACAAATGAAGCAAACGGCCTATTATATTTTCACTTCAGGCACCACAGGCTTACCAAAAGCGTCTATTTTGACACACTTTCGCTGGATCAAAGCCATGGGCGCATTTGGCCTATCCGCCTTTAGAATCCGCCAAAATGACGTTTTCTATGTTTGCCTGCCCTTGTACCACAATAATGCCCTAACGGTTTCTTGGGGCAGCATTGTAGGCGCAGGTGCCACCATGGTGCTGGCCCGTAAATTCAGTGCGTCACGATTCTGGGACGATTGTCGACACTATGGCGTCACTGCTTTTTGTTATATTGGCGAACTTTGTCGTTACCTACTGAATCAGCCTGAACAAGAAAATGACCGTAATCATAACGTGCGGGTAATGGGTGGTAATGGCTTAAGGCCGGATATTTGGATGAAGTTTAAACAACGCTTTGGCGTTGCTCAAATTATGGAGCTCTATGGTGCCAGTGAGTGCAACATTGCTTTTGTGAATAGTTTAAACCTGGATATGACAGCTGGTTATTGCCCTATGAGTTTTGAGGTGATCAAGTATGACATCGAACAAGATGCGCCTATCTTGAATGATGACGGCTTCATGATCCCGGTTGATAAAGGTGAAACTGGATTACTCATAGCCGAAGTGACTGAGCGCAGCCCTTATGAGGGTTATACCAATGCCAAAGCAAACCAATCAAAAGTTCTGCAGAGTGTATTTAAAACAGGTGACACCTATTTCAATAGCGGTGATCTTGTGCAAAAACAAGGTTATAAGCATGTGGCATTCATTGATCGCTTAGGCGATACCTTTCGCTGGAAAGGTGAAAATGTTGCCACAACAGAGGTAGAGGAAGTTGCCAATCAGTTTCCACAAATAGAGCACAGTGTGGTCTATGGTGTGCAAATCCCCAACACAGATGGTCGTGCAGGAATGGCCGCCATCACCTTAAGCACACCGCTTGACCAGTTCGATACCAAAACCTTCACGGATCATGTGAAAAATAAACTGCCGAACTATGCCGTCCCTATTTTTATCCGCATTCGACCGCAACAGGAAATAACAGGCACCTTTAAATATAAGAAAGGTACGTTAAAAAATGATGGTTTCGACTATGAATCGTTTAATGAGCCCGTATTTGTTCTGCTTCCTGGCGCATCTCATTATCAAAGAATTGACAACCAACTAAATCAAGAACTAAAAAAAGGCATCTAT
>JBNMQC010000196.1:0-4741 GCA_051277445.1 Bermanella sp.
AACCAACTCTCACGGGGTTGCTTACCTTGCTGCTGTACGATTGAAATCGCTTTTTTTACATCCGGCAATGCTTGGTTGTACTTTTCTAATTGATAGTTCATCTGTGCACGCAGAATATAGGCTTCTGGCCCGGGCTTGCCCACCACCTCAAACCACTCATTTAGTGCTGAGATGGCTTTGGTGTAATCCTCTTGGATCAAATGAAGTTTCGCAACACTGTATAAGGTGGTTTGCTCCAAGCTTTCAGGCAGATTTTTAGTGTCTAACACACGTTTATAGGCTTGCACGGCAGCGGGATAGTTTTCACGATTGAATTCCACATACGCCACCATATTCCAGGACATGGCTGTCTCATAGGAGTTACGACGAATATTTTCTAATTTTTTCGCATAGTCCAGTGCTTCATCGTATTTTTTTTCATCAGCAAGCTGACGAATAGCATCTAACTTTTTGTAAATGGCAGGACGCATGGTTTGCGCACGCTTTACACGACGAGGTTTTTTCTCTTCTTCGGCCGCATAGCTTTTTGATACTGAAATAGGTGCAACCGATGTTACACCGAATACCAAAGATGCTAGCAAGCAAACAGAAACGATTGAGTGCTTCATGATCTCTACCTCACTTACTGCTTTTATCAAGTTCAAAGCGAATAATATTACGAATACCCGTCACGGCCACCGCTTCGCCATTTTCGATTTTTGGTTTATATTTGAATTTTTTGGCGGCACTGATCGCAGCACGGTTAAATATATTCGGCGGATCCGCCTCGATGACTTTAGGGTCAATAACCGTACCTAATTTACTTACCGTAAACTCAAGCACCACATAACCCTCAATGCCTTTTTGAGCCGCTCTGCGTGGATATTGAGGCGCAACCTTAACAATGGGTAAATACTCACCGTCTCCACCGCTACCAGCAAGCCCAGCATCAACACTTAGGTCAGCGCCTAGATCTAAACCGGCAATATCCATATCGCTTGCGCTGCGATCAAACTCTGGCTTCGACATCTCAGGTTTTTCAGGCTCTTGAGGCGGCACCGGTGGCTTTTTAGGTTGACGGCTTTTGGTTTGAATGTCGTCATCTTGTTGCACATGAACAAACTCTACCAACTTGCCAAAGTCATTCTCTTCGATGACCGAACCACCTGATGAAATCAGCCCCTGCATCATCAGTGCGACACAAAATGTCACACCCGCTGCAACAGCCATGGCGAATCCGAATCGAGGGGCTGCATTCAACATATTAAGGAGACTCCGTTGCCAGTGATACGTCGTACACGCCTGCGGCTCTTGCCGCGTCCATCACCGCTACTAGGGTTTTGGTTTTCGCTTCTTCGTCAGCTTGCACAACCACCGTACCCTGAGGGTTCTCAGCATGTAAACGTTCAATGTTCGCACGCACTTGGCTTTCTTGAACTTGGCGTTTGTTAATCCAAATTTCACCACCTTCATTAATAGCAATAAGAATATTCGCTCGCGGCTTAGCAGTCGACGTGCTGGCATCGGGGCGATTAACCTCAATACCCGATTCTTTAACAAACGATGCTGTCACAATGAAGAAGATCAACATGATAAATACAACGTCCAACATGGGCGTAATATCAATCTCACCTTCTTCGGCTTCTGGCGTCAGATTTTGAAATCCGCGTCTCATAGTGTATTCCTCAAAATCATCACTAATGCTTAGTGATCAAATGTTAATTTATCTTCAATGTGTGATTTTTGGCGTTTGGTGTAGCGCTGAATTAACGACTGAGCAAACAAACCCGTTAACGCTCCCACCATGCCCGCCATCGTTGGAATAGTGGCTTTTGATATACCAGAGGCCATCGCTCTAGGGCTGCCATTTCCAATAAAGGCCATTACATCGAATACTTCAATCATTCCGGTTACCGTACCTAACAAACCAAACAACGGACAAAGACCCACAAGCATCTTGATTGTTCGAGTATTGGTTTCTAATCCCATTTCCACGTTGGCCACCAAATCCAAGCGGATTTGGTGTGCATGCCAGCTGGTTCTTTCTTTACGCGATTCCCATTCGTTAATCGCGTTAGAAACTAGCTCTTTATGGCTCATAGAAAAGTAGGCAACGCGCTCTAAAATAAATAACCAAAGTAAAAATATTAAACCTAAGATGGCTAAGACAACGTCACCGCCACGCTCTGTAAATAAATATACTTGCTCATACGCGTCGTAAAACATGATTTAAGCCGCCTTTGCTTGGTATTCTTCTTCTGCTTTACGAGCCAAAATACCCGTTGCACGCTCTTGCAGAATTTGAATTAACTCGCGGCTCTTATTGTTCGTCATGGTATGTAAGAACACACATGGAATCGCCGCCACTAAGCCTAATACGGTTGTCACTAGGGCTTGAGAAATACCACCTGCCATCAGTTTAGGGTCGCCAGTGCCAAATAATGACATGGTTTCAAATACATCAATCATACCCGTCACGGTGCCTAACAGGCCTAGCAACGGAGCCACCACCGAAATGATTTTGATCCAGTTAATGCCTTTACTTAAACGCGGTATTTCATTTGATATGGCTTCGCCCAAGTGCAACTCTAATGTCTCAGTGTCGGCACCACTGTTCGCATGATAGGCCATCATCACTCGACCCAGTGCGTTATCATTAGATGCTTGATCTGTTTCCATTTGTTTTTTAATACGATTCGATTCTGCGGTTAACCACGTCATACGAATCAAGGACAACAGCACACCAATGATCGCCAGTGCTAAAATAATGTAACCCACAACCCCACCTTGCTGAATTCGCTCGGTTAGGCCTGCTGTTTGCCCCATAATCTTAAGTAGCTGGCCACGACTTGGGTCGATCCAAAAGCCGCTCATGTCGGTTGTGGCATTCTCTAAGTCAGCTGCAGGGCCGTTGTAACGAGAACCAGGTTGGACTTCTAGCTCAACCAATTTTTTCGCTTCAAGATCCCATACAAGGTAATCCCCTTGTGCCACCACATTAAAGCCACCAATACGTGTTACGTTTTTCGTAACGGTTTCACCGTTTGGTAGCACCACAGGTGCAGGATATTGAGCCACATCACCACTTAGGGTCATTTCACGCTGCATTTCGAACCAAAGCTGCTCAAGGTTTTGAATGCTTGGAAGTTCTGATGATGAACCGGCTAACTTGATTAGGTTAGTTAAAAACGCCTCACGACCTTCAACTTGCGAACTAATAACAGAGCCTTCAAAGACACCTTGAGTATCCCCAGCCACTTGCTGCAGCACACCAAACATTTCTTTTAACGAGCCTAAGCGATTATTAAGTCGCTCTTGGGCCACATTAATTTTTTCTTCGTTTTCCGCAAATTTGGCTTCTTTTGTTGCGCTTTCTTTCTCTAGGCGAGTACGGGCTTGTTTTTCAAGGTTTAATAAGTTTTCTTGATCATATTTCGCAATGTTAAAGCGCTTCATACGCGCGTTAAATTCTGCGTTATCTCGGGCCTGACCTTCTTTAACTAGATTAAGCAGGGCATCCATATCCAAACTGGATTTCGACTCATTGGCTTGAGCCGGTAGAGCGAATGCCATTGCCATTGCTGTGATAGTGAATAGATTGCGTAATTTCATTATTTCGCCTCCGCAGTAACAACAACTGGAGCCGCTACCGGCACTTTAATTAACTGAGGTGCAGCTTGCTCACGAGCAATACGAATGCCCATCATGATTTTACTTTTGTAAGAGGAATCAAGTTCTTCAAACTGATTGCTCTGTGCATTCCAAACACCCAGGCTTTGACCATCCAGTGTTTGGTAAGCTAATGAAATTCGACCAGTACGTAAGAAATCCACTTCACGTTCAGTGCCATCAATCATTACATCACCACGATAGGACTCAATGGTACGACCGTAATCAATTTCTGTCTGGTAAGCTTCCATCACTTTGCGGTATTTTTCCGCCACGGTGACATCTGATCGTGCCATCATGTCTTTGATTTTACTGACACGCTTTGAACGCTCTTCTTTTAAGAATGGGATATCTGATTCAACAAACTGATCGATTGCATCAATCATACGTAGCATTAGTGGTGTAATTTGACGCTCGATCAATGTTACTTGACGAATACTCTCTTCAATCTGAATAAGCTCCTTATCCTGGGCTAAAAGTTGCTTATCTAATTGATTAATATAGACCGTCAGGCCTTCTACTTCTTTTACCACCGCACGGTATTGGCGTTCAGCTTGACGGGTTTGGTCATCCACATTGTCGATTTTAACTTGCGATTGCTGAGCGTTACCGATGCGATCAACGCCTTTATTTATGGCGTCATCCATATCTGCGGCATTGGCATGCATCACACCAACAGTTAGGAAAGCACTTGCTAATAAGCAGCTGGCTTTATTGTTAAACGGCATACAATATTCCTGTTATTTATTAACGCTCTTTTGTAAGAGCTAGAGTAATGATTGACAGGAGAGAAGATACGCCGGATTTGTGACAGGCATGTGACATGACAGTCTGATTGCAAAGAATTTTCAGTTTTGTGTATGGAATATTACAGTGTCATAAAACTGAAATAAATTTACTTTAAAGCAAAAAAACGGCGCACTAGGCGCCGTTTATATTCAATATTTATATTGAATTATTGATCTAAAGAGCCATCAATGATCCAGTCAGCATACCATGCAGATGCTGCAGCGGTACCTGGTTCAACAGCCCCCACATAAGTAGTGGTATCGAATACAAAGTTAGATCCGTTATCCGTTGCTACTGGAGTAGT
>JBNMQC010000197.1:0-4696 GCA_051277445.1 Bermanella sp.
CTACTGGGCGCAGTCGGTTTCGCAAACATTATTAGCGCCACACAAGGTGGCGCTAATCTTTGCTAGCGAACCCATTTTTGCGCATCTATCCGCGGCCATATTTTTAGATGA
The DNA here is from genome assembly GCA_051277445.1 of Bermanella sp. GTDB lineage: Bacteria > Pseudomonadota > Gammaproteobacteria > Pseudomonadales > Oceanobacteraceae > Bermanella. The sequence continues at coordinate 112 of JBNMQC010000197.1, forward strand.
GACACTCGGTGTACTGGGCTTTATTGGTGCTGCCTGCATTATATTGGGCATGGTGGTGTCGGAGATGGGTGACAAGCAACACGCACCAAAAGTCAATGTGTTGGACCAAAACACCAGCGTTTAACACTAATTCCTTTCTTAAATGAAATTGAGCTTCTTTGATTACAAGAAGCTCACTGCCCTTGCGCGAAACGCTGTATCCCAAACGCCGCCCTTTTAACACTCAACCAATTGCCCTCAGTTACCGTACAATGCGGGACAAATTATGGGGTGTAAATCATGAGTTTTGTAGAACATTTGATAGTGGGCGGCGGCATTAGTGGCTGCGTAATGGCTCGCCACTTAGCCAAACGTCGGCTGGATTTCAAACTAATTGAAGCCCAAGACACACTAGGCGGGCGCATTCAAAGCACAGCGCAAGGCCTAGACTTAGGCCCCACCTGGTTTTGGCCGCACCAACATGGCGTTCAAGCCTTACTGACAGAATTAAACATGGCTGCGTTCCCTCAATACACCCAGGGGGATTTAATGTACCAAGCCAACCCTAATGGTCCAGCCCAGCGGGAACCCTACCAACAAGACATGCAGTCCAACCGCATCGCAGGCGGCATGGGTGCATTAATCAAAGCGCTACAAGTGGACATCCCAGAGTCGAATATTGTGCTAAGCACACCCGTTATCAGTGTTACAAAGCACTGCGGGCAATGGCAGGTACATACCCCAAATAACCAGACCCTGACTTGCGAGTACTTATGGCTCGCCATGCCACCACGCAAAATTGCCGCTTTATTCAAAGCAGACACTGAAAATGTCATCAGCCCAGCACTGCTAACCCATTTCGAATCACAGCAAACATGGATGTCGGCGCAGGCAAAATTTGTTGCTCGATACGATACACCATTCTGGCGCGATGCAGGCTTGTCCGGTCAAGCCTTTAGCCGTGTTGGCCCCATGGTTGAAATTAATGACGCCAGTGGCGCAGACAATTCAGGCCCAGCGGCCTTGTTTGGTTTTATTGGCGTGCCTGCCATGAACAGACGCTCTATTGATCAACAACAAATGATCAACGCTTGCGTGGCCCAGCTTGGCAAATTATTTGGTGAACAAGCGTTATCGCCCATTGAGACCCACTATGTGGATTGGGCAAGCAATGACTTTATTGCAAGCGAGGCTGACATTGCAGAGCCCTCACAGCATGCGCACTTTAACGCAAATCAATATAAGCAAGAGTTAAAGGATTTAAAACTGGGGTTAATCGGCTCGGAGTTTTCACAAACAGAACCCGGTTACATCGCTGGTGCCATTGATCATGTTAATCAACAAGCGATAGGATTATAGGGCTACAAAAAGAAGCTCACCGTTACATCACGGCGCGTTGCGCTGTGAGGGTGACGTTTTAAAATCCCTCACCATGGCATGAGGGTCAACCTCAAGTCGATGCTGCATAGTAGCTTGGCCCCACCAAATTAATTGATTAAAGGTACGGCCAAAATAATCAAACCAAGCATCTTGGCTTTCATCCACTTGTGTCACCCCATCTTCTGCAAACACATCTTGTGCTTTGGGCACATGAATCATGGCCGAAACCGAAAGACAGCCCAGCTCAGATAAAAACGAACGCATACCTACAGCGGCTCGCATACCACCCCACTGTCCCGCCGAATACGTCACGATGGCACTGGGTTTATATGAAAATAGCGAACTGCCAAAATGGTTTAATAAGTTTGCTAACGCTGGGCTCATGGAGTGATTATATTCAGGGCTTACCATAATAAAGCCATCGCAGGCTTTAATTTTTTCAGCTAGCTCATTCAAATGCTCGGGCGCTTTGCCTTGTGCATAGGCAAAGTGCGGTTTAAAAACCGTATCCAATGGGTAATCCAGTGCATCAATCAATTCAACTTGGTGTTCACCATAGCGCTGTTCAAAACATTGCATACACGCCAGAGTTACCCGCATACCAAGGCGAGCAGGCCGCGGAGGTGTGCTATTGCGTACCGATCCTAAAAAGATAAGAAACTTCATTTGCGTGATCACCCCACTTCTTTTAATTAGCTGTCACTACTTAACCATTAATGTGACAAGCATGACAACTTTTTTGCAATACTATTCGACCATGATCCTAACGAATCTATTTAGGTTTTTCTTCATGGGCAAGCGCATCCATAAATTTATCGAAACGTCGTTGTCTGGTTTCGGTTTTTTTGGCACTTATTAATCCATACGCAATGGTATAACGACTTGATTTATTTAACGTTGCAAAAAATTGTTTTGCCTTTTTATTATCATCAAGCGCTTTTATAAAATCTTTAGGCACCTCAGTTTCACTAACCACATAGGCGCTTTCCCATCGGCCATCAGCTTTTGCCGCTTGAACATGCACAAGCCCTGATTCCATCATTCGCCCCTCACTGATCAAACGCTCTACATGCTGCGTATTGCGCTTCGACCAACTGCTACCAACTTGCCTTGGTGTAATGCGTTGCAGATAGGCTTGATCATCAATGGATTTTTTAACACCATCAATCCAGCCCCAACATAACGATTCAATTACCACCTCATCCCAGCTAACACTTTCAATACCCGTGTGTTTTTTGAATATTTTGACCCACAACTCTCCTTCACTTACATGATGCTTCTCTAGCCATTCACCTAACTGCTTGGGAGATGCAAATGACAGAATTTTTGATGGATCAGCTTCAGGCATGGGATAAGGCTCTGTTTAATACTGGGATAAAAAATGGATAGCCGCTTGACGATCCATTTAGGTCTATTTTCAAGTTAGATTAACAAACCACTATTTATTCACATTATAAATTTGCTACAAGCTAACGAAAAAATGCGCTTAAACCGTTCATTCAACCTAACAACCCATACATATTTTACACTTATGCATTATAAATCACCGGCATCTGACCTTGCCATTTATCACTCAGCCCATCGTCCAATACCAGTTGAGACATAAAATGCGCCACATTAATGCGCGAGGTTTTACCTGCATCAAAAATCGCACTGCGTATAGGTGAAGGGTGTATGACATAGGCAGTCACACTGGGTTCATCAATTAAGTCATCAGGGCGAACCGCCACCCATTGAATGGCAGGCGAATGCAATCCAATCTGGTTTTGTAAAAATGCCGCCGCTTGTTCGTTATCAACATGGGGCGGTAACAAGCATCGTAATAACCCAATCACGCAGCTTTCTCTCAGGCTAATGCTCTCGCCTGCCTGTTTATTTTGATTGCCTGATGTGTTCATTAAAATAAATTTAACAGGTTTAGGCGGTGCCAGTGCCTCAATGGCATGATACAAAGCCGTGACGGCTTGCTTCACTAAACGCCTAGGGTGCCCAAACAAGCCTTTAAACGTCAGGTTATGACCTAAACACGACACCACGGCCTTACAGTAACGTACTTCTTCCACCAATTGTGCATGAGTTAAATCCAGCAGACTCGCTTGTAATACATGCAAGTTAGGATGGTGCTTTATGCTTTCATCCAATGCATCCATGGAGCGCACGATGACCCTTACTGACTCCCCCGCCGCTAATAACTGCTTAACCACTAATCGGCCCGTGGCACCACTAGCCCCTACTACCAATGTTGTCATGAATGTGTCCTGTTTAATTAATAAGTAAGACTATACTTATGCAAATATCAAAGATAAATTACCTACAAATGCATAGTTAGTATACAAATACGTATGAAGTGGACATCTATTAATTTTGATTGGAATCACGCCCGTGCTTTTTTTGTAACCGCCGAAGAAGGCACCCTGTCGGCCGCTGCCAAAGCCCTTGGCCTGACTCAGCCAACGCTCAGCCGCCAAGTAGCCTCACTAGAGTCGCAATTACAACTAACCTTGTTTGAACGGATTGGCCAACGCTTGGTGCTTACACAAAGTGGATTAGAACTCCTTGAGCATGCTAAAGCCATGGCCCAGGGCGCTCAATTATTTTCATTGGCCGCCAGTGGTCATTCGCAACTATTAGAAGGTTCTGTCGTTATTTCAGCTAGCCAATTAGATGCCGTATTTCGCTTGCCTAAAATCATTGCACAGCTGCGCCGGGAGGAGCCCGGTATTGATATTGAAGTGGTGGTCACCAACGAAACAAGTGATTTAAAACGCAGAGAAGCCGATATTGCCATTCGTAATTTTCGACCGGAACAACCTGATCTCATTGCAAAAAAAATCGGCACAGAGAATATCTGGCTGTACGCCACAGCGGATTATTTAAAGCAGTTTTCTGCTTTATCCCAAAGCACGATTACTGATGATATTCAAATTATCGGCTTTGAACGAAACCACGCAATTTCAGATTTACTCAACCAAAAAGGCTGGCAGCTGGAAAGTCACAACTTTAAAGTGGTGACGTCGTTTCAAATGATGCAATTAGAATTATGCAAAGAGCATCTGGGTATGATGTTTTTTCCGCAAGGATTAATTGATGATCACACGCAATTAGTACGCGTATTTGAAGACTTGGGCCCTGCCATGCAGTTACCCGTTTGGCTGGTATGCCATCAAGAATTGCGAACCAACCCAAGAATTAAAAGAGTATTTGATTACTTGGCTAGTGAGCTTGA
>JBNMQC010000198.1:0-4687 GCA_051277445.1 Bermanella sp.
TTGTTAGCCGATCGACCAAACTTGGATAATATTTTGCTTCAGCATGTGATTGGCTCTGAAATTGATTCAGTTACGGCATTTGCTGCAAATGGTGCTGATGTGCAGACTCTAAACCCATCTGAGAAAGTAACGGTTTCCATTGTGGATGGTGACCTTACAATTGAAGGGGCGAAAGTCGTGATCACGGATGTGAAAGCATCGAACGGCGTGATTCACGTGATTGATACAGTCATTGCTGAAACCGACACACCTGCTCCATAAGCCCTCTAACGTAATAGGCTTTAGTCACAAAAAAAACGCAACCTAGGTTGCGTTTTTTTGTTTTCTAAAAAGCGATTAGATTGGCATTTAAACATTCAATAATAAATGTTCACGTTCCCAAGGGCTAATTTCGCGATGATATTGTCGTAGCTCTTCTCGCTTGACCTCAGCATAGATATGACAGAAATCTTCACCAAGCACTTCATGGATTTCTTGCGCATCGATAAATACCGCCAGTGCTTCATCTAAAGTAGTTGGCAGTGCTTCTGTTTCATCTTCGATCTCACCTTTGGCAGGCTCAGCAGGTTGAATCTTATTCATTAATCCAAGGTAACCACACACTAAGCTGGCCGCAATGGCTAAGTATGGGTTGCAGTCGACACCCACAATGCGATTCTCTAAACGACGATCTTGTGATTTTGAATTAGGTACGCGCAGCCCTGTGGCTCGATTATCATACCCCCAGGCCATATTGGTTGGCGCACTGGAGTTGGTATCCGATTCAAAGCGCTTGTAAGAGTTCACATTAGGCGCCATCAGTGGCATCACTTGTTTTAGGTATTTTTGAGAGCCACCAATAAAGTGGAAAAACAACTCACTTGCTTCTCCTTGTTCATTGGAGAAAATATTTTTCCCACTCTTTATGTCAACAATGCTCTGATGAATGTGCATAGCACTGCCCGGTTCATCACGCATAGGTTTGGCCATGAAGGTCGCAAACATGCCGTTATTAAGGGCCGCTTCGCGAATAATGCGTTTAAAGTAAAACACTTGGTCAGCCAGCAGCAGCGGGTCAGCGTGGGATAAATTGATTTCAACCTGGCCAGCACCATCTTCTTGGATAACGGTGTCTATGGTAAGCCCTGCATCTTCTGCATAGTCATAAATCGTATCAATCACGGGTCCATACTCATCCACCGCCGACATGGAATAAGACTGACGGCCAGAACCTGAACGGCCTGTTCGGCCAACAGGTGGCTGAATGGGTTCATTTGGATCAACGTTAGGCTTAATTAAATAGAATTCTAACTCTGGAGCCACAATAGGTTGCCAGCCTTGTGCATTGTAAAGCTCGATAACCTTTTTGAGTACATTACGCGGTGCGTAGGGGACGGGTTGTCCTTTTTGATCGAACAAATCGTGAATGATTTGAAGTGTGGCTTCTTTCGCCCAAGGCACCGCCATGGCTGTGCTCATATCAGGCTTCAGTTGCATGTCGCCTTCAGCCCATTGATTCTCAATGTCCATTTCCACGTCTTCACCTGTAATGGTTTGGTAAAAGATAGAAATAGGTAAAAACAAGATATGGTCTGGTGAAAACTTGCTTAAGGGCATCGCTTTACCACGTGACATGCCGGCTAGGTCGGGAATGATGCACTCCACTTCGTCGACCTTGCGACTTCCGCGGTAAGTTTGAAAGGCTTCCGGTAGTTCATTTAACCAAGAAAGATGATCTCGCTGACTCATAGTCAACTCCAAGAATTGTTTTTTAAGTGCTCTATTTTGGCCAAACTTCACCTTTTTAGGTGTATAAGAGTGTTAAAAAGGGACGGAGTTTGGCAAAAATTAAAGTTAATAATTTCTTATATATCAGTTACTTAAATAAAATAAGTCGAGTTATTGTTCGGATATAAGAGTCGTTATCCTGCATGTTTTGACGATTTTTGGCAAGTCACCAAGTTTGATTAGTATAGCTGAGCACCTAATCTTATTAAGGATTGGTTTGTTAAAAAGTTTAATAACGATACAGAAATGTTTTTTTTTGGCGGGCAAACGCGGTTTTTTTTGGCATACTAGGCTAACCGCGCCCTTAATATTAAGAGTAAGCACTGACTGAGGCGCGGATATAAAAATGAATTACTCCCGGACTGGACAAAATAATGGCTTATCGCGCAGTTAAAGCCTCCCTTATCACCTTATGTTTAGCCCCTTCAGCTTGGGCAAATGAGGTGTTAAGTGGGGAAACCTTTGCTGCCATGGATGGTATGTTTGATCAACAGGTTATGGAAATGCCTGAAGTACTCACGGCTGCACGCCTGAGGCAATCCCAACTGGATACGCCCGCATCGGTGACAGTGATTGAGGCCGATACCATTGCGGCCCTTGGATTTAAAGATATCGAAGAAATCTTCCGCCTTGTGCCTGGTATGCTGGTGGGGTATCACAGTGGCTTTGGTGAAAAAGCGCCTTCTGTTTCTTATCACGGTACCAATGCACCAGAACATCGTCGTTTACAAGTACTTATTGATGGCCGCAGCGTATTCAAACCAGGCTTAGCAAGGGTTGAATGGGTCGATATTCCTATTGCTATCGAGGATATTGCCCGTATCGAAGTAATCAGGGGGCCTAACTCTGCAACTTATGGTGCCAACTCATACCTGGGCACTATTAATATTTTAACCAAGCACCCTAGTGATACCCAAGGAAAGGTAGTCAAAGTAACGTCCGGTAATAGAGATGTTTCAAATTCGTATGTAAATATTTCTGACCGCCTATTAAATACGGATTTTAGATTAACGCTCGGTTCAAAAAATAAGAGCGGCTTTGATTATGATGTAGAGGGTGGTGAAAAAATTGACAATAGAGATGGAGTGGAAGGTGTATACACCACCTTGCGTACGTTTACACCTATAACGTCCAGTCTCTCCATGGAGTGGCAAGCGGGATATAAATATGGCGTAAATCAGCAGATGCAAACCCTAGATGATAGCCTTATTCGCTATTTAGAGCCTGAAGATGTTAAGGCTGAAGACATATTTTTATGGACCCGTGTTAATAAAGACTTTAGTCGTAACCAAGTTGGTCAATTTCAGATGTACAGTGAGCGTTTCAAGCGTATAACGCAGTGGAAGGCATGTTTGTTAAATGCGATTGCTGAACCATGTGGCGAATTGAATCAAAACCTAGATGAAAGAAAATCGGAGTTGGAATATCAGCATACTTCAACATGGAATGATACTTTTCGTACAGTTGCGGGTGTACGATATCGTTTAGATCAGTTTGACTCGCAAACATACAATGGTGGCTATTCACAGAATCGCAATGCCAGCGCCTTCATCAATGCGGAATATAAATTTCAAGATTTAATGACAACAAATTTAGGTGGTATGTATGAGGATGATGAATTAAATGGCGAAAATTTCTCGCCTCGATACGCTTTAAATGTGCACTTAAACCCTAATCATACTGTTAGATTTATTTATTCCGAAGCCATTCGATCACCAGATCTATATGAGAAAGAAGGTCGTCGCATCATTGAGCTAGCAGGTTCTAGTTTGGCTGGGGCAGGCGAAGATCCTTTCGTATATGGATTGGGTAATTTTGGAGAGGGTCTAAGAGTTGCAACCGGTGAAATTTCCAATGAGAGTATTTATAGCCATGAAATAAGTTATTTCGGCATCTTAAATAATCTTGGTATGCAACTAGATTTGAAGCTGTTTTATGATGAGTTAAGTGGCTTAATTAGCCAGTCATTAGATCATGACCCAGCCATACCGTTGAAAAGTGAAAATCGTATTCATCAATCAGGCTTTGAAGGGCAAATTAAGTGGGATGTGAATTATAATCATCAGCTCGTTTTGTCTTTTTCGAGAATAAAGACAGATGATGATTTTTCACAGAATAATGACAAGGTCGATAGAGAAAGCTCACTAACGGCTGAACGAAGCGGATCATTATCTTGGATTGCTCACCTATCAGGTCAAACCACACTGGGTATGGTTTATTATCATGTGGATGATTGGAATGTGCCAAGAAGACCTGAAACCAATGGCTTTAAATTTCAGCGCTTGGATACAACGGTTAGTCATGAAATTAAATTTCCAAATGATTATTCCCTGTTGCTCAAAGGAACGGTGCAGTATCGTATTGATGACGACTCATTGTTGTATGAGGCAAACAACTATGATGATAAAGAGCACTATTACGTATCGGCACAATTGAATTTTTAAATGCCTAGACATAAAAAAGCCCAGTTTAAACTGGGCTTTTTTATGTGTGGTTTTAAATGCCCTAAGGCGTCAAAACCGTGTCATAAGCAACCGGCAATAGGTCAGGGTGGCTTAATGAATAGTGTAACCCTCGGCTCTCTTTGCGCAGCATGGCGCAACGTATGATGAGTTCAGACACTTCTACTAGGTTACGTAATTCAAGCAGATCGCTGGTGACTTTATGGTTGCCATAGAAATCTAAAATTTCCTGACGAAGCAATTGCACGCGATGTTCAGCGCGCACAAGGCGTTTATCGGTTCTAACGATTCCCACGTAGTCCCACATGAAACGACGTAGCTCATCCCAGTTGTGAGAAATCACCACGTCTTCATCGGAATCTGTCACCTGGCTTTCGTCCCAGTCCGGTGCGAACGCCACATCCTTTTTCTCTTTAATGACATTCAGAATATGAGTGGCGGCACTGCGACCATAAACA
>JBNMQC010000199.1:0-4637 GCA_051277445.1 Bermanella sp.
GTGTATGCTTTTGGTAACTATGGTCAGCGTCAAACTGACGGCGGTTTCTATTTCCGTAATCCAAACAGTCGCGGTGGTGTATTCACAAATGGCTCGACTCGTGCCGTAGTTGATACTAATATCGCTGCAGGACAAAAAGGTGTTACATCGAACTGTCCAGCTCTGACTTCTCCTGGTTCAGGTGGCAATGGCACACCGTTGGATGCAGCGGCTGTCGCAGCCGATGCAGCTGGTTTAGCAGGCCTTCCTAGCAACTGTTTCGTCTTGAACCAATTGCTTCCGGGCGGTTACACACCATCTTTTGGCGCAGGCCTTAAAGACGCAAGCATTGTTACCGGTATTCGCGGCCAATTCTCGCCTAACTTCAGCTATGACTTTAGTGGAAGCTATGGCCGTAACGCCGTTGCGTTCCGCATAAGCAATTCTTGGAACCCATCAAATGGACCAGATGGAATCGTTAATGGTGCTTTGCAGCAGGCATTCGAGCTAGGCAGCAATGTTCAGTCTGAAACAAATTTCAACGCTGACTTTGTTTACACCCTGCCTGTTGACGGCCTTGCATCTGACCTGAGCATCGGTTTTGGCGGTGAGTGGCGCAACGAACGTTTTGAGACAATCGTCGGTGAACCTGCGTCATGGAAAGCAGGCGCATATGCTTTTCAAAACGTGGATGGATCTAACACTTACAGTGATGGCACAACTGGATTGCCAAACTTGAGCATTGGTTCACACGGTTTTGCTGGTTTCAGTCCAGAACAGGCTGGCCTTTGGGGTCGCAAAAACATCGCTATCTATGGCGACGCAGAAGCTGATATTACTGATGCGCTAACCATGGGGCTTGCAGTTCGTTACGAAGACTTTGACACCTTTGGTGACGTGATTAACTACAAGCTATCTGGCCGCTATCGTATAAGCGACTCGTTGACACTTCGTTCATCTTATAACACTGGTTTCCGTGCTCCGACCCCTGGTCAGGCAAACGTAACTAAGCTTTCTACAATTACTGTAGATGGTGAACTTCAGCAACGTGGTCAGATTCCACCTAGCAACCCTATCGCCCAGTTCTTGGGCGCTGAAGCGCTTGATGCCGAAGATTCATCAAACTTTTCAGTTGGTATGGTGTGGGATATTACTAACAGCCTAAACGTGACAGTGGATTACTTCAATATCGAACTTGAAGACCGCATCTCACAAACAGGTACTATTAATATAGCTGGTCTTCCAGTGCCTGCTGGTCAGAACTGCCCAGGCGCCCTTGCAAATCCTGTTGGCAATCTAGCCACATGTTTGCAAGAACTTGGCGTACCCGGTGCGGCTGATCTAAGCTCAGTCTCTTTCTATACCAATGACTTCGATACCACTACTGAAGGTATAGAGATTGTTGCGTCGTGGAGCCTTGACTGGGGTGATATGGGTAACGGTACTTTGAACGGTGCTTGGACTCACATCGAAACTGAAGTGGAAAATGCTGGCAAAGAAGTTAGTCGAAACCGAGTGGTAGATCTTGAAAACTTCAACCCGGAAAATCGTGGTGTATTCACTTATAACCACTTTATAGGTGACTTCCGCTTACTAGCTCGTGCCAGCTTCTACGACGATTGGGTTTCTTCTGGTTTCAGCGGTGACTCTACAGCTCGTGGTGGAGACGGCACTGGCTATTCTGTCACCTGTGCGGTTAACCGTGATGGTTGCTACGATGGCGAATGGACCTTCGATCTGGAAGCAGCCTACTCGTTGAATGACAACTATACTTTCATCCTTGGTGCTCAAAATGCGTTTGATCAAGACGCCCCTATTGAGAATAACAACTTAGATGGAACTATTGGTTCAGGCAACAGATATGCCACATCAACTCCTTGGGGTTTTGAAGGTCAGTTCTTATATGGTCGTATCAATATCAACTTCTAGTTCTTGGAAGTTATGAGGCTGTGAGGTTTTAATCTCGCAAACTCAATGCAAATTAAAAGGGAGCATTTTGTGCTCCCTTTTTTTGTGGCCTTTTTTTCGGCCCTATAGATGTCTGAATAACAGGCTTATTGCAGGTTTATTGTAGGTGCTGAATTGCAGATTTTGCAGGTGTCGGAGTAAACACTCCGACACCATCATCGCAATCATCGCGACCCCATCTTCACGAGCCCAGAAATTTAACCAATCCAGCCCATCGTCACCAAATTAAGACCATCACTGCGCCAGCTGAAAGAGGAACAGGCAACCTTAGGTGTCTATGCTATATTGCCCTCTAACAAATCTTACGATGCACTGAATCTTTAGCTGATGCGGCTAGACTAATATAGGTGTACTAATTAGGTGTCGGAGTAAGCAGCAATATGACGCCACTTTACTCGGTATCACAACACGCCATCTATTGCAGGTATCGGAGTAAACACTTTGACACCATCTTCGACAACACTTTACTAGGTATAACGACACGCCCCCTATGGTTTTAGAGATAGCCACCCTAGACAGCACTTCAACAAAGCCGGAGAGCAAAAGTGAATACAAAAAAAATAGTGAAAATTATCGCCACAGTCGCTGCCTCCTACATAGGCTTGGTGATTCTATTCGAATCATCCTTAGGATTTTTTCAGCCCGAAGCAGATGAAACGATCATCATTACCACAGTCGATGAGCAAGGCCAGTCCCATGATCGCGTAGTCTCGCGTTTCGAAAGTGGTAATGAGCTGTTTATTGCCGCAAATCACTGGCCTAGGGCGTGGTTCAAGCGAGTGCTGCAAAATCTCGAACTAGGCGTTTTAATAGATGGGGAATTAGGCAGATATAAAGCCGTATTGCTCGAAGGGCCGGAACATAAGCGGCTTGCCCGCGAATATAACCCAGGCCTTGTTTTCAGATTTCTTACAGGCTTCCCTCCGCGGTATTTCTTGCGTCTTGACCCAATAGAATCTGAATACTAATTTAAGACAAAAGCATTATTTTACTCCGACACCTTTAGCTTACACCTCAATCGCCTAACTGCTAAGTAAACTCAGAGCACCGGCATCCAGAGGAAAGGATTGCGCAGCACTTGACTGAGCAACGCCGGCAAGTTCTCTCATGGTTTGCTGCAAATGCTTAGGCTCTATTCTAACCCCAGCGGCAGACGAATCCTGCGCCAGCGTGGCTGAATTTACATTAAGTGCTGCGGCCTTCATCAGTAGCACCGACGACTCGATTTCCCCAACTCGCACCCTGCTGAATAAATAACGCACTGCCAATTGGCCAGTGGTCTTTGCCGCCTCCGGCATTATAGTAAGGCGTTCTTCCAAAATCCGACCCCACTGTAAGCACGACTCTATCGGCAAAGCCCTTTTGCTCCGCGATATCGAATATGTAAGTGCTTACCCATATTCATCGCATAGCTAGCGATCGGTGTGTGCATGTGATCTGAGGTGTAATAACAACAGCGTCAATTTCGGGTTCGTTTTCTAACATTACTCGATAGTCACGATAGGTCTTAGCTTTGCCTTTAAACGGCGCCGCCCATTCTTGGTTTAGCGTATCAGCCAATCGATTGTCGTCAATATCACAAATCGCATAGATGTTTTCATGGGCAACGGATTGAATATCTGAACGCCCTTTGCCTGCGGCTCCCACTGCAGCAATGTTTATTTTATCACTTGGTGCAACGTAAGCAGGCCCGCCCAGCACATGGCGCGGAACAATCATAAACGCACTCGCCCCGGCGGCAGACTTTATAAATTCGCGCCGACTTTTATTCCAATTTGCTTGTTTAGGGTTAGAGTGTCCAGAATTAGGGAGTGCAGAATTAAATCCAGCTTTTTTTCTTTTTCCATGACCGTCTCGCAGATTGCTTGGATAATTAAATAGGTTTTTATGGCAACTTTTTTAACAGCAATCGCAGCAAAATCAGACTGATAATAAATGAACGCTAAACTTGAAACTCATTGCCAGAGAACCTAACACACGGCTTTTCTTTAAAATCAATGGGACTTAAAAACCAAAAGGGCTTATCGCCACTACTTTATACAGGCGCATCTACAATCATGAAAGTAGCCGGTGTTTTAGCTATTAATTTTTCTTCACAATGAATCGCAATCTCAGTTCGAAACAGCTTTCGCCCAGCATGAATAACTTCGGCACTGGCAATCAAGCATTCGCCTATCGGAGGCCTTATAAACGCGATACTTAAATCTGTTGTAGCAGACAACTTACCGTCCGGTCTAACCGAGCGAACAGCAACACCAGCAGCGGTATCTGCAAGAGACGTAAGAACTCCTCCATGGACCCGGCCACCTGCATTCATATGATGAGGTTGCAGGAGCAGACTGCACTTAGCGACCCCTTCACCATACTCACCAATTTTAATTCCAAGGAAGTCGCCGTACGGGCTCATAGATAATTCTGTTTTTGTCATAACTCGCCTTTAACAAGATGCATCACTAAATTTTGATGAACATGGCCGCTCTCAGCCATCTAGGTTTTTTCTCGACGTTGAGCTTCCTTAAATTGTACTTTCTCTTTGCGGCGCTGCTCTATCGTCTGCTGCATAGGCAGACCAATATGTGACTCGCCTCTAAGCTTGGCCAACTTCACTTGCTTTTCACGCTCTGTATAACGTATGTGCTGTTCCGCGCTGTGCTTGCCATAGCAATAATGACAACTGACTCCTTTCAGAT
>JBNMQC010000200.1:0-4613 GCA_051277445.1 Bermanella sp.
ATAACTGCGAGCTCATCATCATCAGTAAAAATAGCGCCACCATCACCGTAAGAACCTAAGGGTTTGCTAGGGAAAAAAGAGGTTGTGGCTATAGTAGATAAGCTACCTGACTTACGGCCTTTATATGTGGCGCCAAAGCTTTGAGCACCATCTTCAATGACAGGGATATTGTATTTATTCGCAATACGATTAATGGCATCAAAATCTGCACATTGACCATACAACGAGACGGGGATGATTGCTTTTGTTTTGGCCGTTATCGCTTGTTCTAATTTCTGCGGATCAAGATTATAAGTGCGTGGATCTATATCAACGTAAACAGGCTTAGCACCTAGTATGGCAACTGTTTCAGCTGTTGCTATGTAAGTAAACCCCGGTGTTATGACCTCATCTCCAGGACCAATACCTAATGCCATTTGAGAAATCTGCAAAGCATCGGTTCCATTGGCACAGGTAATACAATGCTTAACACTCACAAAGTCTGCTAATCGCCCTTCAAGCTCATCGACTTCTGGCCCAAGAATATACTTTCCATGCGCTAAGACCCGCTGTATAGCCGCATCAATTTGCTCTTTAATTAAACACTGTTGAGCCGCAAGATCTATAAACTGCATTAGCTAATATTCCTCTGAAGAATGGACCCCTCTAAACGGTACATATCACCCGTCTGAGCGCAAACAACCTCGCCTTGGCCCGATACGGGTAGTTCAAGCCGCTCTCCAAACTCGCTCATCCACCCCACCTGCTTCGCTGGGACACCCACCATCAGCGCATAAGCAGGCACATCTTTATTCACCACAGCACCCGCGCCTACAAATGCGAATTCACCAATGGTTACCCCACATACAATGGTACAATTAGCGCCTAAGGTTGCCCCTTTTTTTACCAACGTATCTCGATACTCATCTTTGCGCTCAATTAACGAACGAGGATTATAAACATTGGTAAAAACCATACTAGGGCCACAAAATACACCTTCTTCAAGGTGTACATTGTCATAAACCGATACATTATTTTGTATCTTACATTTATCACCAATAGTGACTTTATTACCCACAAATACATTTTGGCCTAGGGATACTCCCTTGCCTATTTTGGCGCCCCCGCAGACATGTACAAAGTGCCAAACACGAGACTCATCACCTATTTGAGCACCCTCATCTACAATGGCGCTGTCATGCTGATAAAAAGTCATACTACTTAACCTTTGATAATAAAGGATGCGGAGTTATAGGGGTTTCGACTATCGGGGATTTGCGCATAACATCAACAGTTTGAATAGCTGTACGGTTATCTTCTACGCCATAACCTTTGCCCGATAAAATCCGCTCATAACTTTGTGTATGAAGATCAGTAAAACCTCCAGAGAACTCCAGCTCTTCACCTTCTACATCAATACTGCGATACGTTAGTTTTTCACCCTGCACAGCATTTTCCGGTAGATGATTGGCATCTATTGATAAAAACCAACGCACATTTGCACGTTCATACTGCAAAAAACCCGATGATGTTTTTTCATCACGGTAATGAACTTCGTTATGCTTTATATCCCCAAAAATGAAGTGCAGCATGTCGTAAAAATGCACACCTATATTGGTTGCAACACCGCCTGACTTTTCATCAAATCCTTTCCAAGATTTTAAGTACCACTTACCGCGAGATGTAAGGTAAGTAAGATCGACATCAAACACTTTATCAGCAGGCGCGGCATTTACTTTTTCTTTAAGCGCTATAATGGAGGGGTGCAACCGAAGCTGAAGAATAGAGTTTACTGTTGCGCCATATTCTTGTTCATACCGATGCAACACAGCCAAATCTGGCGTATTTAAAACCAGTGGTTTTTCACAAATAACATCAATGCCATTTTGCAATGCAAACTTCATATGAGGCAAATGAAGGTAATTAGGGGAACAAACGGCGATATAGTCTAAGCTTTCGCCCTTTAGCTTTAAATCCTCAACGAAACCAGAAAACTGTTCAAACTCAGTAAAAAATTCAGCATTTGGAAAATGGCTATCCATAATCCCTACTGAATCGTTTATATCCATTGCCACAACAAGCTCATTACCTGTTTCTTTAATCGCTTTAAGATGGCGAGGAGCGATATAACCTGCAGCACCAATTAATCCGAATCTTTTCATTTTTACCTCTAAAACCGTAACTACAAGCGCAAGTCTGAACAACCAATTGGCAGTACATACTTCACATCATAAAGCACATGATTTTTCTTACCGAGTGCTCGGATTTTTTCTTCGCCCCATAACTTGAATTCCTGATGATCTACCGCTAAAACAATTGCATCATAAACACCCTTATCCAGCGTAGCAGTCAATTCCACACCGTATTCATGCTTAACTTCATCTGCATCTGCCCAATCATCATAGACATCTACCTGCATATTAAAGCTTTTTAATTCATCAATCATATCGATAATTTTGGTATTACGAACATCTGGGCAGTCACCTTTAAATGTAAAACCCAACACCAATACTTTGGCTTCATCGATATGAATCTTTTTCTTACTAACGGCTTTAACCAGCTCAGTAGCAACATACACACCCATGCCATCATTAATTCGACGCCCAGCTAAAATAACTTCTGGTTGATAACCCACTTCTTTAGCCTTATACGTTAAATAATAGGGGTCAACACTGATGCAATGCCCGCCTACAAGCCCTGGTTTAAATGGTAAAAAATTCCACTTAGTACCTGCGGCGTTAAGCACTTCCTGGGTATCAATGCCTAGCCGATTAAATATTTTAGCGAACTCATTAATGATCGCTATATTTAAGTCCCGTTGTGTATTTTCAATCACTTTAGCCGCTTCAGCGACTTTTATAGAACTCGCCTTATGAGTCCCTGCGGTAATAATGCTTGCGTACAGCTCATCCACTAAATCAGCAATAGCAGGTGTAGAGCCCGACGTTATTTTTAAAATCTTTGTTAAAGTATTAACCTTATCGCCAGGGTTTATACGCTCGGGGCTATAACCCACAAAAAAATTCTCATTAAACGTCAAGCCCGAACGCCTCTCTATAATCGGTACACACACTTCTTCCGTTGCACCGGGGTAAACCGTAGATTCAAAGATCACGAGGTCACCTTGCTTGATCACCGTGCCTAACATCTCTGAGGCTTTTTCTAGAGGGGACAAATCAGGTGCGTTAGCATCATCGATTGGGGTTGGAACAGTAACGATATAGGTATTACACTCTTTGAGCGTGCCCATATCCGATGAATAGGAAAGGCGGCTCGCTAACTTGAGCATCTCATCCTCTACTTCTAATGTAGAGTCATGCCCATTTTCTAGCTCGGCCACCCTCGCGTTATTAATATCAAAACCAATGACATCTCTATATTTGCCAAATTCTACTGCTAGAGGTAACCCAACATAACCGAGCCCAATTACCGCCAATTTGATATCTTTAAGCGCTTTCATTATCAACCTATAATAAGAAGAATCATGTTTTGAATTTTTCAATTCGACCTTAAAACGGAAAAACCACTGACAGTCTATATGGAGAAATGACGAGATACTTAGCTAATACAATAAGTTACCTCAAATCCAGAGGAAACTTACGGCAACTGTCCGAAGGCAAATTGTAGCTTATAGCCTTACTAACCTCTAGACTTACAGCAAAAATACGACGCACTCTGCCCACATACTTAATAATTACCTATAGTCTGAACTTACAACTGTGATTACTTACGCTGACATATCGTGGAAAAACAACACCCCCTACTCAACAAGCTTTGATGATTTCTATTTCAACACAGAACAAAGCTTTGAAGACAGCCTGTATGTCTACATAAATGCGAATAACATATCAGAGCGATTAAACGCTAAACCCAAACGATTCACTATTGCAGAAACAGGCTTTGGAACCGGGTTAAACTTCCTGCTAACCGCTCAATTATGGCTGAGAAAAAGCTCAAATGATCAGAAACTGCACTACATCTCTGTAGAAAAGCAGCCCCTCAGCCACCAAGACCTAAAACGCACGCTGTTGAAATGGAAAAGCGTCCTTCCACTTTCAATCAAACTTTTAGATCAATATCCGCCATTATGTGCTGGCTATCACCGACTTACCTTTCAGGACGAACGGATTAATTTAACCCTTATTTTTGGCGACGCCTTAGACGGCTACCAATCCCTCGAAGGATCCGTGGATGCCTGGTATTTAGACGGTTTTTCCCCCTCAAAAAATCCCGATATGTGGAGCGATAAATTATTTACCACTATTGCTCGCCTCAGCCATACGAATACCACCTTCTCGACCTTCACCTCCGCCGGCATTGTAAGAAGAGGATTAAAAGCGGTAGGTTTTGAGGTAAAAAAACAATCTGGATTTGGTAAAAAACGCGAAATGTCTTTAGGCACGTTCATTAAAAGCACCGCCCCCGTCATAGAAGCCAGACCTTGGTTCTCACTCCCTAAATCGGCGCGGCCGACACATGTCACCATTATTGGAGGGGGACTATCAGGCTGTTCGAGCGCCTATTCGCTTGCGCAGCGGGGCATTAAGGTCACAATCATTGAAAAAGAGAAGCGCCTCGCCACAGCGGGATCGGGCAATCGACAGGGCGCTCTTTATGCCAAGCTTCCGGTTACT
>JBNMQC010000201.1:0-4599 GCA_051277445.1 Bermanella sp.
TTATTATTGACGCCTTTCAGGCTAAAGCGACGACTTTTGGACGACGCATTACTGCATATTGGTTCTTAAAGGCGGCGAATTATATCACGCACTGGTATAATCGAAATGCCTTTTTGTAGTTTTTTTACATAAAGACCGTGCAAATAATGTTATACCCTATGTATTTGGTAATTTTATTACAAGACCCATGCCTAAGTTAATTTTGTTCAACAAACCCTATCAAGTTATGTCGCAGTTTTCAGAGTCCGGCGACAAAGACACCCTGGCTAAATTCATCAATATTCCTGATGTGTATCCAGCCGGTCGTCTTGATTTTGACTCCGAAGGCTTGCTACTACTTACTGATGATGGTCAATTACAGCATAGAATAGCCCACCCAAAGCACAAATCCCCAAAAACATATTGGGCACAGGTTGAAGGCACTCCCTCAAAAGACAGCCTTGAAAACCTCGCCAAGGGCGTCGAACTGAAGGATGGATTAACCCTGCCTGCAAAGGTTCGCCCTATTGATGAGCCTGCCCTTTGGGAAAGAAACCCACCCATTCGCGAACGAGCTAATATACCCACCACCTGGCTTGAAATCACAATCACTGAAGGTAAAAATCGCCAAGTAAGAAGAATGACAGCAGCCATTGGACACCCCACCCTTAGACTCGTTCGAGCTAAAATTGGGCAATGGAGCGTGGAAAACATTGTTCCCGGTGAATTCATGGAAATAGAGGTGGAAGCCCCTCCAGCAAAGAAAAGAGCGTATCCACAAAAGCGTAATTTCGATAAAATGCGCCCTCGCAACAAAAGGTAAGCATATGCGCTTTAAGCCGAATTCGACCGTGGCAACCATCATTGAAGAAAATGGTAAATTCTTGTTTGTGGAAGAAATAGACCAATCACGTGCCGTATTTAATCAGCCGGCTGGGCATTTAGAGGCAAACGAGACCTTAATTGAAGCAGCAAAGCGTGAGGTGCTCGAAGAAACCGGCCATCAATGTGATATTACTCACTACTTGGGCCTATACACCTACACTGCCCCAAGTAACGGTGTCACATATCATCGCCATTGCTTTATTGGCCAATCGACTCATTACGATGAATCACTGGCGCTCGATGATGGCATCATCGGTATCAAGTGGCTAACCCTTGAAGAATTAATTGCCAGTAATGGCGCTCGCAGCCCATTAGTTATTAAGTGCGCGCAAGATTACCTCGACGGCATTCGCTATCCACTGAATATAATTTATGAACACCCAAATGAATAATACAGAACAAAGTACCGTTATTGTCGGCATGTCAGGCGGCGTGGATTCTTCAGTCTCCGCTTATCTTCTCATGGAGCAAGGCTATCACGTTGAAGGTCTCTTCATGAAAAACTGGGATGAAGATGACGGCACCGAATATTGCACTGCAAAAGAAGATTTGGCAGACGCACAAGCGGTTTGCGATAAACTTGGTATTAAATTACATACGGCCAACTTTGCTGCTGAATATTGGGATAATGTATTTGAGCACTTCTTACAGGAATACAAAGCGGGTCGCACACCAAACCCTGACATCCTTTGTAACCGTGAAATCAAATTCAAAGCATTTTTAGACTATGCAAAAGTACTCGGTGCAGACTTTATAGCAACTGGTCACTATGTTCGCCGCCACGACGAGGGCGATACAACATTCTTACTGCGTGGCCTAGATAACAACAAAGATCAAAGTTATTTCTTGCACGCCGTCGGTGGCGATGAAATCAAACAAACTCTCTTCCCCGTAGGTGAGCTTGAAAAACCGGAAGTAAGGCGCATTGCAGAAGAGCAAGGCTTGGCTACGGCAAAGAAAAAAGACAGCACCGGCATTTGTTTTATTGGTGAGCGTCGCTTTAAAGATTTCCTTCAACAATATTTGCCTGCTCAGCCTGGCACAATCGAAACCGCTGAAGGTGAAGTAATTGGTAAGCACGAAGGTCTTATGTATTACACCCTCGGCCAGCGCCAAGGTATCGGTATTGGTGGCACCAAAAATCACGGCACCGAGCCATGGTTTGTTGTCGCCAAAGACCTAGACCGCAACGTATTGGTTATCGGTCAAGGCAAGCAACACGAGCTGCTTTTTAGTGATGCACTTACTACCACCGATGTATATTGGGTGAATGGTGAACCAAGCTCCTTCCCTCTGACCTGCACCGCAAAAGTTCGCTATCGCCAACCTGACCAAGCATGCACCATTGAAAAAGAAGACGGTCACTATAAGGTTGTATTCGAAGCGTCTCAACGTGCTGTGACTCCTGGTCAATCCATCGTTTTTTACACTGACGACACTTGCCTTGGTGGTGGTGTTATTGAAACCACCGAAAAATTCATTACGCCAACTCAAAGTTGATCAAACATGTCAAAAGCAAGTATTGATAATCAAGCACTGGCGCTGGCTGGTTTATTTCAAGCGGTTCACTTGGTTGAGCAAATTGCTCGGACCGGCAATGTGAATGAGAAAGATTTAAAAACCAGTATCGAAAGCTTATTTCAGACGCATCCAAAGTCCATTGAAGATGTATTTGGTGGCTCAAGAGAAAACTTAAAACTGGGCTATAAAGAGGTGCGTTTTCTGACTGATGGAAAATCACCTACAGGCTCCAGTCCTGATGTCATGCGCTATGCCTTGGCGGTTCTGCACCTGGAAAGCAAGT
The DNA here is from genome assembly GCA_051277445.1 of Bermanella sp. GTDB lineage: Bacteria > Pseudomonadota > Gammaproteobacteria > Pseudomonadales > Oceanobacteraceae > Bermanella. The sequence continues at coordinate 2,669 of JBNMQC010000201.1, forward strand.
TGCGTAAAAACAAAAAGATGATGCCCAAAGTCAGCAGCGGCATTGAACAGGCCAAACGCCAGCTGGATCATTTCCACAGCAGCCATGAGAATTTAATCGCAAACTTATCAGGGCTTTACCAAGAAACCCTGAGTACATTTCGTTTTCGAATCCATGTTACGGGTAATGCTCAGCACTTACAGAACACACAAAATGCACACAAAATACGCGCCTTACTATTATGCGCCATGCGTTCTGCTATCTTATGGCGCCAAGTAGGTGGGCGTCGTTGGCAGCTAATATTTAATCGGCAAAAACTAAATAAATCCTGCAAAGAAGCACTCAACAAGATGCACTAGAAAAGATAAAGCCGCTATTGAGCGGCTTTATTACTATAGAAGGTCTTCATTTGCTGAAGAGCTTTAAATGCAGCGGCCGGATTCAGCTTAAGATCTGCACTTAATTGATCTTCATTATCACGACTCTCCAGAAGCCCAATCGGGTTTTGAATGAAGCTCCCCTCTTTGGTTACAAACGCATAATTGTAATAACTGGCCATCACTTGAACATCCCGTGACACCTCATCAAAAAGACTGATGCCATTACCATAATCATCCATCGGGTTTTCACAACCTAGCAATTCATCAATTAAGGTAGGCGATACATCGATGCTGGCGGTTCTATGGTCAAATACGCGTGGCTCTTTACCAGGCCAATGAATCACTAACGGCACATGTGTTTGGTATTTAGTATAGTTACTACCATGTCCAAAACGCGTTGGACTCGTATCTGCAAATTCTTCCGCATGATCAGAAGTGACGATCAAAATAGTATTATCGTACTTGCCCATTTCTTTTAGCTTGGCAACTAATTCGCCTACTAAGTGATCTATAAAGTAAATGCTGTTTTTATAGCGGTTAATATATGGCTGTGGGTCTTTGCCGGATTTAAAATCAACCAGACTTGGTTTCTTAGAGGGCTGAAACTTCCCAAACTCTTCCGGATAATAATAAAGATAATGTGTAGAGTTGAAAAACATAAAGCCAAAGATGCTCTCATCTGTACTTTCAAGCTTGGTAATCATCTTATTTAAAACATCACGATCTTTTTCAATGGTGCCTTCACCTTCACCATGATGCACATCTGGTTTCACAGGTAAGAAACTGGTGTCGGTTAATTTAATACGCGTAATATCACCGCTTGGGTATACACCAAATTCATAGCCTTTACGTTTTAATTCATTCAGTAATACTGGCCCGCCTACACCATTGTGAGATACCACGTTATCCATATAAGTGGGAGCCAATCCGTACATTAATGAGAAAATACCTCGAGTGGTGACCGTACCGCTTGAGTGGTGGTCTTTAAACCACAAGGAATCTTGTGCGAGTGCGTATGTATTGGGCGACACCTCAGCGTCCATGGTGTCTGCTCGCCAGCTTTCCAAGACAACCATAATGATATTGGGCTTCTCAGACGCTGGTGCGCTGCATTGCATGTCATTTTTTGGGTAAACAATATTCGAGCTATCAACGGATGCGCCATCGCCTGCCATGTTATCCAGCATATCGCTCTTAGCAATGGACCGTGAATGCATAGGAAAATAGAATGGGATATGGCCACTTAAAGAAGTGATTGGCATGTAGTTTTGAGCATAAGCCCAAGAATGGGTTAAATTGACAAACAAGATATTAACAAAGACGAGGATCGCAAAGACCCAGCCAATCCCCTTGAAACGGCGACGAGGAATAATTCGCTTATTAACCAGCCACAATAAAAAGAATTCAACCGCTGCTATTAGGGCAGAGACCGCCGTAAATAATACATAGGTTTTAGGTGACACATCAAAAAATTCCCCACCCTCATCGGCTAAAAATGCCTCAATAAAGAACCAATTGATGTGATAACTGTAAATGTCATAGATATAACTGTCGATAAAGACAATAACAGCA
>JBNMQC010000202.1:0-4571 GCA_051277445.1 Bermanella sp.
TTTATGTGGAACCAACTCAAACACCTTAGGTGCGCGAGTTTCACGGTTTTTTGGAAATTGACTGGCCGCTAAAAACAGACCTGCCGCACCATCACGCAAAATATACGTATCATCTACTTTTTCGCATTTAAGCTCTGGACAAGGTACTGGATCCATTTTTGGCGGCGCAGGCTGCCCATTTTTAAGCAGCTTACGGGTATTTTTGCAGTCTTCATTCATACAACCGAAATACTTACCAAAACGGCCATTTTTAAGCTGCATCTCACTGCCACACTTATCACATTCAAGCGTTGGGCCTTCGTAACCTTTTATCTTAAACTCGCCAGATTCAACTTCAACCCCTGCACAATCTGGGTTATTGCCACAAATGTGAAGCTTACGTTTCTCATCCAGCAGATAACTTTCCATGGCGGCACTGCAAATTTTGCAGCGACGTTTTTCACGCAAACGGCGGCTTTCCGCCTCTTCGTCATCGTCAGCACTAATGGCTTCATCGCCTGACGTTAAGTTCATGGTTTTAGTGCAGCGTTCTTTTGGTGGTAAAGCATAGCCTTCACAACCAAGGAATACACCTGTCGTGCCCGTACGAATCATCATATGACGACCACATTCAGGACATTCAATATCAGTAGGCACGGGCGCGTTTAGACGCATACCGTCTTCATTACTGGCCTTATCTAACTTGACTGAAAAGTCACTGTAAAAATTATTAAGAACCTGCTTCCACTTTTCACGACCTTCTGCGATATCATCTAACTTCTCTTCCATGTTGGCAGTGAAGCTGTAATCCATGAGGTCAGTGAAATTTTCTTCTAATCGGGACGTAACGATTTCGCCCATTTTTTCAGCATAAAAACGACGACCTTCGAGTCGAACATAACCACGATCCTGAATCGTCGAAATAATTGAGGCATAAGTGGATGGTCGACCAATTCCGCGTTTTTCTAATTCTCTTACCAAGCTTGCCTCGTTAAAGCGCGCTGTCGGCTTGGTGAAGTGTTGTTTCGGCTCAACATGATCTAAAGACAGACTTTCACCGGCTTTAAGATCAGGCAACACCTTGTCGTCATCTCCTTTTGAGACAGCGCTCATAGCCGCCATGTGACCATCAAAACGGATAACGCGGCCTTTTGCTTTCAGCTCAAAATCACCACATTGCGCCGTTAATGTACTGCTGGTGAACTCTGCATCGGCCATTTGACAGGCAAGAAAGCGATTGCGGATCAAGTCATAGAGCTTGTGAGCGTCTGGCTCCATGGCGTTTAGTAAGTTGGAGCTCATACGTACGTCAGAGGGGCGAATCGCTTCGTGTGCCTCTTGTGCGCCATCCTTACTACTATATATACGAGGCTGATCAGGTAGATATTTATCACCAAACTTAGACACAATGTACTGACGGGCACCCTCTACCGCTTCTTTACTCAAATTAGTCGAGTCTGTACGCATGTAGGTAATGTAACCCGCCTCATACAGACGCTGAGCCATCATCATGGTTTTCTTAACACTAAAGCCTAATCGAGTACTGGCTGCCTGCTGTAGAGTCGATGTAATGAACGGAGCTGCAGGCTTAGATTTAGTTGGCTTGTCTTCGCGCTGCACAATCTCGTAAGGCTGACTTTCAAGCTTGGCAACAGCAGCCATGGCCTGTTTTTCATTATCAGGCTTATATTCTTGGCCCGCTTCTTTAGTCACCTGAAAGCGAATAGCATCTTTAGCTTGAGAGTTAAGATGACTAAATGTTTCCCAATACTCTTCTGGTACAAATGCACGGATTTCAGCTTCACGTTCAACCACTAAGCGCACAGCTACCGATTGCACGCGACCTGCAGAAAGGCCACGAGCGATTTTCGCCCATAACAAAGGCGATACCATGAAACCCACAACCCGATCTAAGAAACGACGAGCTTGCTGGGCATCTACACGAGCCTGATCCAATACAGACGGCTTTTCAAAAGCAGCTTGAATGGCTGTCTTAGTGATCTCATTAAAAACAACACGCTTATATTGTGCACCGGTATCACCAATCACTTCTTTGAGGTGCCAAGCTATGGCTTCCCCCTCTCTATCCAAATCCGTCGCGAGATAGATGACGTCGGCGTCTTTGGCAAGCTTTTGAAGTTCAGCAACGACTTTTTCTTTTCCAGGCAAGATCTCATATTTTGCCTTCCAGTCGTTCTCAGGATCCACACCCATCTTGTTGACGAGGTTGATCTTGTCTTTTTTCTTTTTGTGGATGATTTTATCTTCAGGGGATAGCTTGCGCGTAATCGCCGCCTGACGAGCACGTTCCTTGGCATCTACAGGCGCCTTATTTGCACCAGTAGGCAAATCCCGAACGTGACCCACAGATGACTTCACAATAAAGTCATTGCCGAGATATTTATTAATTGTTTTGGCTTTTGCCGGCGATTCGACAATTACGAGCGATTTTCCCATATACCTTGCGATTCCCTAGGTACGTCCTAAATTTGGCTGGCCCATATATAAGGCCCTGTTTTTCATCGGTCAAGTAAAAACCCCAGAAAGTGCCAAGCTCAACGTAAAATGCTTATTTTTTGTACGTATTAATACTAAATACAGCTGCTACACTTAAACAAAGATCTAGTTGTTAAAAGCGGATAATGCAAACTTTATGAACTATTTAGTCGTTACTGTGTTTGTGGCAATCGCCGTTGGCGCGCTTATATTTGCCCAGAGAATGGCGCAAAAAGAGCACCAAAGACGATTAATTGTGGCCCGATCAAAACGCCTACTTCAACGGGCGAATGAGGTATGGGACACCATTATTCAAGCAAGTGACTACATAAATAATGTCGATGCCATTGATGGCTTAATTAAATACTACTGTTATTGCATTCATCAAAGAGAGCAACTCATGCAACAACCTGACACCGCAAAGCTACTCTCACAAGCGGATGTCTTTAAAAATCAATTCAATCCAAACGATATCATTAAAGAGCTGAATAGCGACAGTGAAATAAAACGATGCAAGCAATCATTTGCAAAAGCCACAAAGATTTTAAGAGTTTGCGCAGGTAAATCATTGATCAGCAAAGAGTCCTATCAAGACATAAATCAGAACTTAAAGTTCACTCTTTTACACCTTGAAGTTGATGCATATGAAAAAATGGGTGATATCGCTGGAGAAAATAAAAATCCAGCCGTTGCCACTAATCACTACAAATATGCAAAAAAACTATTAATCGAGTCAGACATCAACTTTGACGGCAAACACGAACACATAAGAGACATCACACAAAAAAACCAAGTGCTCTTTGGTAACATCGTGAAAGATAAAATCGAAAAGCAAATTGAAAATGAAAATGCTGTCGATGAATTCGGCTTTCCAAGTGACTTGAATGTCATGTCTGGTAAAGCACGCAAAGATTAATCTTGCTTCAATAACTCAAAACGTAAACGAGCTTGACCATCTACTTCGACGACTTGCTCAAACATGTCTAACGGGCGCACCCAATAACCATACTCACCATAAAGCGCCTGGTAATACACCAACCATTCTTGCGTCTCACTGTGTTGCGCCGTCCCAATGACTTTGTATAAAGCACCTTTGTAATGTTTATAAATACCAGGCTTAATCATTTTCACCTCAATTATTCGGCATAAAAAAAGGCTGAGCAAACGCCCAACCTTTCTTCAACATAGGAAGCCGAAGCTCCCTAGTCTCTACAAGCTAACGCTTATAGACGCTCCCATACAGTAGCGATACCTTGGCCCATACCAATACACATGGTAGAAACACCAAATTTAGCATCTTTCTGCTCTAATACGTTGATTAGAGTAGTAGAGATACGAGCACCAGAACAACCCAATGGGTGGCCTAATGCAATAGCACCGCCGTGGATGTTGATTTTTTCATCAGCCACGTCTTTAAGACCTAGGTCTTTAACACATGGAAGAGACTGAGCAGCGAACGCTTCGTTCAATTCCCAGAAATCAATATCTTGTACAGTTAAGCCAGCACGCTTAAGTGCTTTCTTAGTTGCAGGAACAGGACCGTAACCCATGATCGCAGCATCACAACCGGCAACTGCCATGGCTTTGATACGTGCACGAGGCTTAAGACCCAGTTCTTTCGCTTTCTTGCCGCTCATTAGCAACATTGCAGCCGCGCCGTCAGTGATCTGAGAAGAAGTAGCCGCTGTAACGGTACCACCCTTAGGATCAAAAGCAGGACGAAGCTTAGACAAGGTCTCAAGAGTCGTTTCAGGACGAATAGTTTCGTCTTGAGTGATCAGCACTTGCTTGCCATCTGCATCGTGACCGTACATAGGTACGATTTCGTTAGCGAAATCACCTTCGTCAGTCGCTTTTTGCGCAAGACGGTGAGAACGCTCAGCAAACGCGTCTTGTTGCTCACGAGTAATACCGTGCATTTTACCTAACATTTCAGCCGTTAAGCCCATCATGTTAGATGCTTTAGCAGAGTACTTTGAAGACGCAGGGTTATGGTCGAAACCATGCTGCATGTTCACGTGACCCATGTGCTCAACACCACCTACAACGAATACATCACCGTTACCAGTTTGAATCGCTTGTGCCGCAGTGTGGAT
>JBNMQC010000203.1:0-4551 GCA_051277445.1 Bermanella sp.
TGGCTTGTCCTGAAGAAACTCATCCGTAATACCATGGACTTCCATTGCCTCAGGGTCCACTAAACGCTGTGGATTGACATATTGGTGGTAATGGCGACCCGTCAACTTACGATTGATAAGCTCAACACAACCAATTTCAATGATCTTGTGGCCTTCGCCAATACCCGTGGTTTCGGTGTCCAGTACTATTTGACGCATTATGATCCCGTTAGTAGCTGCTCAACGCCTTTATTGGCTAATTGATCCGCTCGCTCGTTGCCTTCATGGCCTGAATGGCCTTTTACCCAATGCCAGTTAATGGTGTGGGTTGATATCGCTTTATCGAGACGCATCCATAAATCTTGGTTTTTAACCGGCTGCTTAGCGGCTGTCTTCCAGCCACGCTTTTTCCAATTCGCCATCCATTCTAATACCCCTTTTCGAAGGTATTCACTATCGGTGGTCAATTCAACAACACAGTCCCTCGTTAGGATCTCTAGACCTGCAATGGCGGCCATCAGTTCCATGCGATTATTCGTGGTATTTAGCTCACCACCAAAAAGTTCTTTCTCGCTTTGGCCATAACGCAACCATACCCCCCAGCCACCAGGACCGGGATTACCTTTGCAGGCACCATCTGTATACATTTCAACGACTTGGGACACTTGAACCTCGAGTACTTGGCGTTGCAACAGGAATGCGCCGACCGCCCAAAGCCCTCCATTGTGGCCGAATTGGGGTTCTTCCTGCAACTAATTTGCGCGCCAGCAGCACATAAACCCCCGCACCTGGCAAACCAATGTATCTCAATACTTTATCAAGCTGTTTTGAGAATCGAGGAAAGTACTTTAAAAGCACGGGCGGCGCATATTGAAAGCCCGACACATGCTCAACACGAAACCCTAACAAAGCAAGCCAATCAAGTAACCTTGAGCGTGATATGAAATCACCTTTTGGCGCCAGACTATAGCGACCCAGTAGCCGGCTAAGCCCCCAAGTACTGTATGGATTGAATCCCACTACAACCAAATAGCCATTAGGGACAACGATGCGTGCCGCCTCACGCAGACACTGATGGGCAGCCGACTGATGGTCCAATATATGATGCCCCACAACACAGTCGACACTATTATCTCTAAATGGTAATGCCTCATAATCTATAATCAGCGGTGCATCGCTATAATGAGACGCAAAAAAGTGGTGGCGTAGCGAAGAAGCAGACACAATCGACTCATTAAACGTGCTGCATTGCAATAAATAGTGGCCATATAGGTCAGGCATGATCCGCTCAAGCTCTTCCTTTTCACGCGCCCAAAGACTCTGAGCCAGTTTCTCCTTTCGCCATTCCCCAACCATACCCATCTCCTACTGAGACTCTTTACCCATTTAAACAAAACCTAGCTTGACCCAAAACCTTGGTATTCATACACTGCCCGCACATTTTTTCATCGGTACATCCAATTGTTTTTACGTGTTGTAGGTATTTTAGGCACCACATTTTTACTCAGTGCGTGCGCCTTAATCAAACCCAATTCAGATAGCCTATCAGATTATCAAGCTCCTAACTTATTGCTTGATGAGAATACGCCTGCATTAAGCACCCTTACTGTGACTGAGTCAGTGTCAATTGATGCCAATGAAGATACCTTGGTAGAAGTGGAGATAACGGACTTATGGCAAAGAGTACGTGACCAGTATCAGCTGGATATAGATGTTGATAACCGCCCTGTAAACGCACAACTGAACTGGTTTAAAAAACACCAAGGTTACATTAATCGAGTGTCTCTTCGTGCAGAGCGCTACCTGTATTTCATAATGGAGCAAATTGAAGCTAGGGACATGCCAGGTGAAATCGCGTTACTGCCAATTGTAGAGAGCGCATTTGACCCATTTGCATACAGCCATGGACGCGCTTCAGGCGTATGGCAGTTTATACCCAGCACAGGGCATATTTATGGTTTAAATCAAGACTGGTGGTATGACGGACGCCGTGATATCAGACGCTCAACCATTGGTGCTTTAAAATTCTTAAAGGGCTTATCCCGTGAGTTTAAAGGGGATTGGATGCTGGCATTAGCCGCCTACAACTCAGGTGCTGGCACAGTGCGTAAAGCCATACGCAAAAACAAGCGTAAAGGATTGTCAACGGACTTTTGGTCCCTTTCCCTACCGAAAGAAACCCGCGATTACGTCCCAAAATTATTTGCACTTGCAAAACTGATAGGCGAGCCAGAAAAATACGGAGTAACCGTACCCTTCATTGAAAATAAGCCCTACTTCGCTGTTGTCGATACGGGCAGCCAAATGGACTTAAGTCAGGCTGCCGTGATGGCGGATGTGGATTTGGAAGAAATTTACAAACTCAATCCACAATACAACCAATGGGCAACGAGCCCTAACGGCCCACATGAAATATTGGTTCCGGTTGAAAGCAAAGCTCAAATTGAAGAGCAGTTGGCGCAAATATCACCTCGCGAGCGTATTAAGTGGCAACGATACAAAGTTAAGAGCGGAGATTCCTTAATTAGCATTGCTAAACAGTTCCACACGACACCCGATGCACTTAAACAGGTAAATCCAATTCAAGGTAGCTTGCTAAGAATTGGTGACATGCTTTTAATTCCAACCGCATTCAATAATTTAGCAAGCTACACCTATAGCGCCAAGAATCGCAAAACCGCCAAGCAAAGCAATACGCGCGGACCTAAAGGCTCATCCAAAATCAGCCATCGAGTACAAAGTGGAGACAGCTTCTGGAGCCTTTCTAAAGAGCACAAGGTCTCCGTAAGAAGCATTGCAAAATGGAATGGCATGGCACCAAAAGACCCGCTTATTCCTGGTCAAAAACTGGTCATCTGGTCGAAAGCCGATAACAAATGGAATAAGAAAAATCGTGAAGTCATCCGAAAAGTAAGGTACCGCGTTCGTAATGGCGACAGCCTTCATCGCATTGCTAACAAATTCAATGTTCGCGTTAAAGACATCCAACGCTGGAACCAAATTAAAAATCGCAAATACTTGCAGCCCGGCGATCAACTGATTCTTTACGTAGACGTTACCCAGTCCGGCTAGAGAGTGCTTTGTCATAGTACGACGGATCTGTTAAGTTAACGCCACCCATAACAATAAGAATCGAGCATGCAAAGCTACTTTTTACAGCGCTTGTTGCTAATCATCCCGACCTTCATCGGGATTACATTACTTGTATTTACACTCACTCGCTTGGTCCCTGGCGGGCCAATTGAGCGCATGCTGGCAGAAGCCCAGTTTTCCAGCGCAGCTGCCTCGTCTAGTTCTAATGGATTCGGTTCTCAAAGTCTTAGTGAAGATCAACTTGATCAACTTAAAGCTTACTACGGTTTTGATAAACCCGTTGTACAAAGCTACTTCGAATGGCTTTGGAAAATTCTCAGCTTAGATCTTGGCGAATCAACTCGATATGGTGAACCTGTATGGGAAAGTATAAAAGACCGCCTACCGATCTCAATTTTCTATGGTGTGACTACCATGATTCTCACCTATTTGATTTGTATTCCATTAGGCATCGTCAAAGCCATTAAGCATGGCGCACCTTTTGACCATATATCATCTGCATTTATTTTCATCAGCTATGCAGTGCCCGGTTATGTTATTGGTATCGCCTGTATTGCTTATTTTGCAGCCAACTTAGAATGGTTTCCGCTTGGCGGTTTTGTGAGTGATGAATTTGAGTACCTCTCTACCTGGGAGCAAATAAAAGATGTTTTATATCACGCCGCCTTACCTTTGGTTGCGTATATGTCAGGCTCACTTGCGGTGATGACATTTATGATGAAAAACGCGTTAATGGAGAATCTTGCAGCTGATTATGTACGTACCGCAACGGCTAAAGGGTTTAGCTTCAAGCAAGCCGTGAGTCGGCATGCCCTCAGAAACAGCTTGATCCCCCTGGCGACCCATTTCGGGCAAAATATTGGTGTCATTCTGGGCGGGTCTTTCTTGATTGAGAAAATATTTAATATCGATGGCATTGGCCTGCTAGGCTATGAAGCCCTCGTTGAGCGTGACTATCCCGTTGTTATGGGAATACTGGTTATCTCAGCCATACTTTATTTAATTGGCAATATATTAAGTGATCTGTGTGTAGCATGGGCCGACCCCAGAATTCGATTTGGAGAACACAAATAATGTTTTCTCCTCAAGCGAAACGCAGATGGCAACGTTTCAAATCATTAAAGCGCGGCTACTACTCTTTTATCGCCATTTGCGTCTTAATATTTGTAAGCTTGTTTGCTGAAATTTGGGTTAATAACCGCCCTATTTTGATCCACTACAACGACACATTGTACTTTCCGAGTTATGGCGACATCATTCCCGGTGAAACCTTTGGTTTAGATTATCAATGGGAAACTAATTACCGAGAACTCAAACAACAATTTAAAGATCATCCTGAGTCTGGCAACTGGATGATTGAGGCGCTGGTGCCTTACAACCCTTATGAGAACCATTTTATCGAAGGCGAGTTCCCTCCTTACGCACCATCTTTTGAACACAGCCACTATCTTGGTACCGACATGGCGGGCCGCGACATTC